>JAUPKM010000068.1 GCA_030837445.1 Actinomycetota bacterium | reverse complement strand
CCTACTTGGATGGAGCGCTTCGCCAGCCCGAACTGGAAACCGTCGATGATGGTCTGCGCCGGCTCGGCCGATTCGGAGGCCGCCCCCAGGGTGACGAACAATGGGGTGTAATGCTCGACCGTGGGATGGGCATAGGGCATCCCCGGAGCCCCATGAAACGCCGCAAGTCGGTCCCGGTCGTCAATCGCCAGCGCTTCGGCTGCCCAGGAGTCGAAATCGCGCGACCAGCCGTCAATCCGATTGCGGGTGAAGCTCTCGGCGGTGAGGTAGGGCAATCCGTGGGTCATGAACCCGGAGCCGATGAGCAGGACTCCTTCGTCCCGCAGAGGCCGCAGCCGTCGACCCAATTCCATCAGCCGGTCCGGGTCGTGACTGGGCATGCTCAACTGCACAACCGGAACGTCAGCGGCCGGATACATGATCTTCAGCGGAACCCACGCGCCGTGGTCGAGACCTCGGCTGGGGTGCCGATGGATAGCCTCGGCGGGGGGCATCATCGCCTCAGCGCGAGAGGCCAACCAACTGGCGTCCGGAGTCGGGTACGTCATCCGGAAGTAGCGCGGATGGAATCCGGCGAAGTCGTACACCAGTGGGGTGCCGGCAGCGGCGGCCGAAATGGTCAGCGGCGCGGCCTCCCAATGCGCGCTGACGATCAGCACGGCCGTCGGTTTCGGCATCGCGATCGACCATCGGAACAGTTCGGCGATCCACTGAGGATCGTCGAACAGCGGTGGGGCACCGTGGCTGATGAAAAGCGCCGGCATCGGGGGGTCGCCTGGTTGCCAGCGGCGCTGGCTGCCGGCGCTGGGTGCCACGTCCGTGAGAAATGCATCGAAGGCGCCGCCCGCAACGTCGGGTGTCATGATCGAGGCCACTGGCAGTCCTCATCGCCTGGTTCGGGGCCAGGGGCAGTCGCGGTTGTTCTGCGAGCCGTTGAACCATGTCGTGCGACATAGCGTCGTCCATCGAAAGTCTGCACCTACCGAGACTGCCGGTACGTAGGTGGCGCCCCGAAGATCGGCCGCGGCCCAGTTGGTGAGCAGCATCGTCGGCGCATCGAGGTAGCTGCCGGTGAAGGTTGCCGCCCGCAGGTCGGCGAACGAGAGGATCACCCTATTGGTCAGGGTCGTGGCTGTGAAGTTGGCGCCCCGGAGGTCGGCACCTTGCAAAGAGGACGCGGTCAGGGTCGACTGGGAGAAGTTGGCGCCGGTCGCTCGCGCCGCCCACGCGCTCAGGTTGGAGATCAGGGTTGCCCTGGCGGTGAACCTGGGTGCCAGACTGCCCGCGATGGAAGCGAAGGTCAGGTCCGCGCCGCTGGCATTTGCCCCAGCCAGCAGCGAGCCGGAGAGCACTGCATGCGAGAGGAGCGAATGGGTCAGGTCCGCCCCGGTGAGGTTGGCCTTGCGGAAGTAGCTGGGCGGCCCCGCCGGCGCGAGGGTCGCATGGGTCAGCGACGCGCCGGTGAGGTCGCAGAGGTCGAAATTCATCGGCGTGAGACCGTCTGCCGGCGGCGCGATGCTGCGGTTGGAGCAGTTGCGGGTACCGATACCCGCGGGCCTCGGAGCGCCAGCCTGAACCTGCACGACGGTCACGTAGCTATCGGTGGTGTACACCGGGGTCGGGGTCGGGAGGTCGGACGTGGGCGCGTGTTGGGTCGCCGTCACGACTATCCGGTTACCCACAGCCATCGCCTTGTCGACGGCTGCGCTAGGCCACCGGAAGGTGAACCGGGTTGGCGTCGTGGCCGCCTGAGCGGGATAGTTTCGCTGGCTGAGCAGGGTCGGCAAGTTGGTGCCAGATTCCACCGCGAGCACCCGGAGCGTGCCCACGGTCATCGCCTTGGTCTGCACGCCCACGGAATTCCAGCGGACGGCACCGCTGATCTGTCGGTACCCCACGGTGCGGGTGAGGGTGGCGCTCATCGGAACCAGAGATGCGACGCGCGCCTGCACGGTCGCAGGTCGGATCGCGGGCGCGTCGGTTGCGGCGTGGCTCGGCCCGATGCTCGGTAGGGAGATCAGCGCAACCAGGAAGCCCAGCAGCCCGAATCGTAGACCGCGGAGTCGAGCGAACCAGGAGACGTTGTTGTGGTGGGAGCGCGCTCCTCGTGGTGCGCGACCGGCGTCAGCGCAATACATATGTCCGCTCGCTTCGGTAGGGCAGGTATTGGGTGTCACCTGGCGCAAACAACGTCAGCCGAACCACCATCGGCGGTGTCCCGGTCAGCAGGCTGACCCGACCCGCTGCACCAAAGATGAGTCGGGCATAGAACAGCTCACCGCGGGTAGCCCGGCTCAACGGCCGTGCCGTCGCCTTGACCTGCACACGATGTCCAGCGTTGGTGACGGCGACGTGTTGCAGGATCGTGGTCAGACCCGGGTGTACCAAACCGGCGGGCAGGGTCAACGGTGGCACCGGACGTTGCGCGATCCGTCCTTGGCAGTCCGAATTGTCGACCTTGCCGGTAGGAAGGACCGTTCGGCACCTGGTTGCCCACCGCAGGGGGTCCGGTTGGCCGAAGGGAGGGGGGATGTGGGCGTTGCGGAGCGTGGCATCGGTCAGGTTGGTGAGGAAGAAGCTGGTTTGGACGATGTCGGAACCAATCAGATTCGCCTTGGCGAGATTGCTGTACGACAGATCGCTCTGTGTCATTCCCGCGCCCGAGAACAACGCCCCTGTGAAATTCGTGTGGCTGAACGACACCGCGCTGGCATCGGAGTGCGAAAAGTTCGAGCCGGTGAAATCGGCTTCGTCGAGGTAGGAGTTGGTGATGGTTGTTCTGGCCGCCAGGAGTCCCGTGCCGGCCGCCCCGGACAACCGCACGCGGTCGATCGCGGCGCCCATCACCGAAGCGCCGTGCAGGTGAGCGCCACTGAAGTTGCCGCCGGAGAGCGTCGCCCCAGCGAGATTGGCGCCGGTGAAGTCAGAGCGGATGTAACTGGTACTGGTGGCCGTCGACAGTTGTGCGTTGGTCAGTGCGGCACCAGTGAAATCGCACTGGTCGAATGACTGTGGTGAGCCATCCGGGTGGGTCGCCGTCAGCGGGCGGTCGGAGCACACCAACCTTCCCACGGGTCCGCGTGGCGGACCGGCCTGCAACTGGGTCACGGTCACGTAGCTCACGCCAGTGGGCAGCAGTGGCGTCGGGGTGTAGCCGTGCTGGGTTGCCGTGATGGTGACCCGGTTGCCGTTCGCGAGCGACTTGAGCAGTGCCGGACTGGTGACCTGCAAGGTCACCGTCTGGGTCAGTGAGGTCAGCGGATTAGCGGAAGTTGCCGCGACCAGGGTTGTCCGCTGGGTCGCCCGGTCAGTCGCAATGACACGCACTTCGCCGATGGTCAGCTTGTCCACTGTCACGCCCGCGCTGTTCCACTGCACAGTTGCACGGATGGTTGCCTTCGTGGGCCCCTTGGCAAGCGTGGCATTGCGCACGATCACCAAAGGCGATCCTGCTGTCGGTTTCACCCTGGCGGTGCTGGTCGTGTAGGCGCTTGCCGGTGCGGCAGACAGGACCAGCGCGAGGGCTGTGAAAAATGCCGAGACGCACCACGTAAAGTGCATGCCAAGCGGCCGCCCCAGCTTTGGGACGGCCGATTTATCAACAAGAGTCCTCACTGCTGGGCAGGTTACATTGCTGAGACGCCCAAGACGGATCGAGGTCCACAATGGTTATGGCGGGAAGATGCTCATGAAGCAGATCCGGGTGGGGCTGCTGGCGCTGCTGTTCGTGGCGGCGGGAGCGGTGGGCGTGCAACCCGCCGCAGCAATTTCGGCCGTCTCGGCGGGGGCTAGTTCTGTCGGGCCACAGGCCAACCCGCAGCCAACGCCCGCACCGAAGGTGAAGCCTGCGGCGAAGCCGAAGCCGAAGCCGAAGCCCGCGGCGAAGCCGAAGCCGAAGCCGAAGCCAAAGCCCGTGCCGGCCGCCAAACCCCCGGTCAAGCCGACCGTCGCATTTGGCCCGGCGGTCAAGACATCGCTGGTGCCGTCGCCGTGGAGTTGGCAGGATACCGGGCCTGCGCTTGCCGGACTGTCGTGTTCCGCTCCCACGAACTGCGTGGCGGTAGGTGTCGGCGGCGTGGGGATGCGGATCACCGGTCCAGCCCCGGACGTGGCGTGGTCCACTCCCGTACCTGGCCTGACACCGCCCGCGCAGCTCGCTGACGTCAGCTGCGCCGGTGCCAACTGTCTGGCGATTTCCAACGCTGGCCTGGCCAACACGACCGCAACGGTCTCGGGGGTGTACGCCAGCACCAACGGCGGTGCCACCTGGGGCGCGCGGACGACGCTGCCAGTGGCGGGCCCGGGGAAGTCGCAGTTGGCCTCAGCGATCTCGTGCAGCGGCGCCACCTGCGCGATCGTCGGCGTCGGCGGTGGGGTGTGGCTTTCCAAGAACGCGGGTGGGTCCTGGACTCCCAGCGTAGCTGGAAGCAGCCTGGGCATCGGTTTCCTCGACGTTGCCTGCCCCACGTCCGCAACGTGTGTGGCTGTGGGGGCGGCAGGGAAGTCCGCTGTGATCACGACCGCGACGTCGACGGCGAAGGCGATTGCCGCCCCCGGAGCTGGGCCATTCCAGTCCGTGGCATGCCAATCGGCAACCGCCTGCACGGCATCGGACAGTTTGGGCAAACTGCTGGGTATCACAGCGCCGTTCGCGACCTGGACCGTGCTGGGCATCGCCCCAGAAGCAGCGGTCGTACTGGCGCTGACCTGTCCGGCCACGCAGAACACCTGCGTTGGGATCACCTCCGCGAGCGTCGTCTATCTTCCGGCGGGGTCGAAGAATTGGGAGTCGGTCCCGATCGGATCGAAGTCCCTCACCGACATCAGCTGCGCGGGCACGAATTGCGTCGCCGTGGGTGACGGAGCTGCCGTCTATGCCAGTTCCACCGCTGGATTGACCTGGACGGCAGTGAATGAGGTCGGCACCACCAGCACAATCGACTGCGATGCGGCCGGTCACTGTCTGGCGGGCGGCGGCTTCACGCCTATGGGCGCAACTGCCTCGGGGGGTCGCTATTGGTCCGTGGTGTCAGACATCGCCGCTGAGACGATCATCTGCAGCAATTGGCCGAGTTGTCTCTCACTCGGACAGACCAGCGCCTCGTTGACCACCGACGGGGGACTCAACTGGCGCAGCAGGATCGGCGCCGGCGCGAACTACAGCGGACCAAGTGGCTACGACTGCGTGGCTACCGATGTCTGCTTCGGCGCTGGTGGATCGGTGATCTACACGACTACCGACGGCGCGACCAGCGGCTGGTGGAGTTCGCGGATCCCGCCGGCGGCGGCCGCCGGTGCCAAACTCGCCGGAATCTCGTGCCCGACGCCGACCAGATGCCTTGCCGGTGGCGACACGGGCGTCTACATCGGGGTACCGACGATCACGCCGGCTGTTGGTCCGACCACGTCTGTCACCTGGCAGTGGACTATCTCACCGCTGGTGCTGAACACCGCAACCGCGACCGTCCCAGGTCAGAAGGTGGCGGCCATCAATTGCGGTGGCGCTACCTGCATCGCGGCCGGTCCCGGGGGTCTGCTGGCGATGACAACCAATGCGGGCGCGTCCTGGACAAAATACGCTGTTCCGACCAGCGCGACGACCCCGTCAGACTTCGCTGCTGCGATCTGCCAGTCGAATGTCACCTGCCTCGCTGGCGGTCTGGGACTGTTGTATTCCACCGCCAACGCGGGCACCTCCTGGTCGACCTCCCCGGTTCCGGCCACCACCACCGTGTCGGGGTTCGCCTGTCCCGGTCCGAAGAACTGCGTCGCCATCGGGTCAACCTCGTTGGTCGGCACCAGTTCCTAGCTCATGGCCCACCAGGGCTGGGGCAGCGTCGGGATACTCGATCTTGAGCCTGGTTCCACTCAGTCGACGACGGGCTCCCTCGCGGATCAGGGTCGTCACTGCGACCGCGGCCTGCTCGGGTGGCAGTCCGTCGGGGCGAATGTTCGAGATGCAGTTCCGTTCGGCATCAGTCAGTTCCGGGCGCGGACGGAACTCGAAGTAGGCACTCAGGCTGTCCGGGGCGGACAGTCCCGGCCGCTCGCCGAGCAGGATCATGGCCGACCGTGCACCGAGCGCCGCGCCCACATCGTTGAGTAGCCCCACTCGGCCGAAGCGCGCGATCACCACCGGCCCCACCGCCAGTCCGGACGTCTCGAGCTGGGGCACGGCGGCGGCGAGCAGGGGGATGGCGTGCCTGGTCGTGGCCGTCGCCGACAGACCATCGCTGACGATGAACGCGACATCCCACTGGGAGCCGGCCTCCCGCTCGTGGGCGCGGGCGATCGCCACCAGTTGTGCGCGGCTGACGTCGGTCAGCCGCCGCCCGAGGTTAGGCCGGCGTAGGTACTGCTCCCTGCTGTCGACCAGGGTCTGCACGATTACCGCTGTCAGTCCCAGCGCCGTCACTCGAGAGGCGAAGATCTCGGCGTCGAAGGCTTCCCGGACCGCGTCGCGGGCCAGCGCGTGATCCGCCTCGAATGCAAGCAGCTGAGCTGTGGGCAGACTGACGCCCGAGCGTCCGAGCCCGACCCTGGCCTGGGTCAGTCCGCGCAGCACCTGCCATTGAGCATCCAGTGAGTCGGCAGCCTCGACGGCGCCCGCGGCGTCCGCGGCAGCCTCGGCGTCGACTCGGCTGCTGGTCATCGGGCGGCCACGGCGAGCAGTGGATGGGTGGCCGCGATCGGCACAAGCGCGCCGCCATCGTCGATTATCCCCTGCTCCTGCAGCCACTGCGCGAACTCCGGTGCGGGGTGCTTGCCGAGTTGGCGGTGCAGGTACGCAATATCGTGAAAACTGGTGGTCTGGACGCCGAGCATGACGTCATCGGCACCGGGAACCCCCATGAAGAACGTGCAGCCCGCGAGTCCGAGCAGCGTCATCAGGTCATCGGAGTCGTTCTGGTCGGCCTCGGCGTGGTTGGTGTAGCAGACGTCGCAGCCCATCGGGAGTCCGAGCAGCTTGCCGCAGAAGTGATCTTCGAGCCCCGCCCGACGAATCTGCTTGCCGTCGTAGAGGTACTCGGGTCCGATGAATCCGACGACAGTATTGACGAGCAACGGGTCGAAGGCGCGGGCGACGCCGTAGGCCCTCGCTTCGAGAGT
>JAUPKM010000484.1 GCA_030837445.1 Actinomycetota bacterium | reverse complement strand
TGCCGCCGCGCAGCCATCCCGATCTTGCCCTCCACATCAGGCAAGCCTTCACCGCTACGCGCTCAAACTAGCTGAGGCACCACCACCGGCTACGCGCTCAAACTAGGTGAGGCACGTCGTGGTGTTGACGAGTCCGCCGAGCATCTGCTAGGCATCTAGGAATCCATTGCCAATAGGGGGGGTTGGGTGGCGTCAAAACATAGGCGACCGTACCGCTGGTTGGGCTCGGGGGCGCTGATCCTCGGGGTTGGGACTGCCATGGTCCCCGGTTCGGGGATCGCAAGCGCTCAGGGCCCCAACGCTTCGGGAGACTCGGCCGCGCCGGCGATCACTGGTCCCGCCGCCAAGCCTGGCTCACCTCAACGGTCCGCGCGTGTCGGATCGCCTCCCGGGCCTTCGGCGGTGAACAGCGCCTCGCAATCATCGCCCACGTCGCCCGCCAAGATGGATTCGCCAGGGGATTCGCCAACCAAGGCCCACCAGAGGAGCCTGGCGATTTCGGTGGTGATGCCCGCCTTTGCGGCACCCACTTCGCCACCGATCGTGACCGCACCCACTGTGACCGCATCTGCGTCGAGGATCGATCAGGTGGGCGGCCGTTTGCCCGCCTGGCAGGGCCCGTCCTCGATCGAGGCGATAGGTCTTGCGACTTCGCGGCGGCAAGTTCAACAACAGCGCGAAGCAGATTCAGCATCTGGGGTGCAGTCGCCCGCCGGCCAGCGAATCGACACCCCAGCAACGGCTGGAATCATCTCGGCGGCAGCGCAAGCCAGTGCACCGTCGTTCGGTGACATCGTCCGCTACACCTTGTTCAACAAGGCTCCCGAAGCCCACCCGGTGCAGTCTCCCGGTCAATCCCCCGCCGGAGTTGTCAGCGGTCAGCTTGCCGGCGGCCCAGACAGTTCCGTGCTGTCGTATGTGTTGTCCGGACCGCCCAGCAAGGGAAGCGTGGTCCTTGGTTCGGACGGCACTTACACCTACAGCCCCGCAACGGATCTGGGTCCGAGCGGGGGCACGGACACCTTCAGTGTCACCATCGACAACGGCAGCGCCTATCGGCTGACCGGGTTGGCCGGAGCGCTGCAGGGCGTGCTCCATTCACTGGCGCAGGCGATCGGGCTCAGCGGCTCCGACACGACAACCGTCACGGTCCCGGTGACCATCGCCCCCTTCAACCGCCCGCCCAAGATCGCCGGCTACACGATCGGAAACCGCGATACCAACGGGGTGGTCACCGGACTGGTCAACGCCAGCGACCCTGACGATGACACCTTGAGCTACAGCGCCCCAACCAGCACAGCCATGGGCACCGTGAGTATCGACGCGAGCAGTGGTGCGTTCACCTATACCCCTGGCATTTCCGGGAGCGATGCCTCCGTAGGCGGCGGGGCATCCGTCACGGACGCCTTCTCGGTGACCGTCAGCGACTCCCACGGCGCGACCGCGGTGGTGTCGGTGACAGTGCCGAGTGGACCCGACGCCCCTCATGTCACTTTCGAACTCGTGTACGGCGCGGGTTCGGAGTACTGGACAGCCGATGCCCGGAGTTACCTTCAGAGTGCGGCGAACTACGTTGCGTCGTACTTCGTAGTGCCATCCTCGGTGACCGTCACGTTTGTCGTCGAAGCGCGTAACGAGCCTGAGATCAACTACCTCGCCATGGGGGGCCCTCTCGCTTACGGGCGATTCACCTCCGGTTGGGAGACACTGCCGCAGACCAAGATTCTGACCGGGATAGACAGCAACGGCGCCGACCCCGACGCCCAGTTGATCTGGAATTTTGCCTATCAGTGGTCCGGAACGGAGTCGCAGACGTACGGGTACACCTACCAGACCGTGGCCATCCATGAACTGCTTCATTGCCTGGCGTTCTTCTCAGGGCTCGATAGCTCCGGTCAAGTCTGGACAGTCTGGGATACTTTCCTCACCGCCCCTGACGGCACCCGAATCATCGGAACCGACATCCCCTGGAGCGGTGCGTATGAACCGAACTTGAGGGGCGAGAACGGTGGTCTCTACTTCGGGGGTCCGAACGCAGAAGCCGCATGGGGCGGACCCGTCCCGCTGGGCGAGCCGTCCCACCTGAAAGATCCCGACAACCCGCGGCATGTTTGGGGCGGTGTCCCGATCATCTACTCCGTCGAGATCGGTATTCTCCGAGATCTCGGATACACCGTCGTTCCCCAGCCCGTCATGCCTGGCTTCTCCTCGCCCACCTTGACGCCCACCATGACTTTGTAACCCTGGTTTCAGGGACACCATCCGGCCGGCGCCCCGGCGGGCTTCTCGCGGTTCTCTTTGGCGTAGATGTCGAGCAGGCGCCTGAGTTCGGCCACTTCGGCGGAACTGATACTGACCGTTTCGAGCGTCTCCGCCATCGCCGGGTTCACGAACTCCATGCCCGACGCTCGGATTCGACGCGCTGAACTGTGGAAGGCTCGCGCACCGGTAAAGCGGGCAAGTTCAAGAATATTCGTCGACCTGACACCCGATCCCGGCATCACACCGATCCGGTTCTGCGCTTCCTGGACCAGGGTCCTCAGCATCTCCTTTCCCCGGTCGGCATCGGGTTGCAGTCCGCTGGTGAGGACCCTTGAGAAGCCCAGGCCGATGATGTCCTCCAGCGCGGTGAGCGGATCCCGCACCCGGTCAAAGGCCCGGTGAAAGGTCGTCTGCATGGCGCCTGCGTGGACGATGAGTTCGGCACAACGGTCGACGTCGACGCTACCGTCCCTGGCGAGGATCCCGAATACGACACCGTCACAACGCAATTCCTGGCATTGCTTCACATCCGCGACCATGGCTTGGAACTCCAACTCCGAGTAGAGGAAGTCGCCGCCCCGCGGGCGAATGATCGGGAAGAGTTGAACAGATGTGCTCCGCCTGGCGAGCGCGATCATCCCGTAGGACGGGGTCGTACCGCCCTCGTGGGGATTGGCGCACAGTTCGATCCGGTCGGCCCCATGTGTCTGCGCCACCAGACACGACTCCAGGTCGAAGGCGATGACTTCCAGTTCCACCCGGTCATTGTGCGGCTGCCCGGAGACCGGAACCCGGTGACAGTCAATTCGTGCGTAGCGCCCCGGCAACGGGGCTACGCTGAGGGATTGCTGGCCCGCAAGATCGCGAGGGGGCTGCGATGGCCGATGACGGACGACTCTCCCGCTTCGGAGCGGTAGTTCTCGGCGCCGTTGCTGCGCTGATGGCCGCACCGGCGATCGGCTGGGCCGAGTCCCCGGACACCGATGCGGGTGGCACCTCGGCCCGGCGCGCCGACGCTTCGGCCACGCACACGAATCGGTCGCGCCCTCATGCCGATTCGCCGGACAACGCACTGATGCGTCGAAGCCGCGGCGGTGGGGCACCGATCCAATCCGCCGCCCCGCCGCGTGCCCGGCTGGCCGCCCGAGCCGCCGACGCCGCGGTGCGCACGGATCCCGGCACCGCGGCCGAGCCGTTCCGGCCAGTGCCGTCCGCCCATTCCCACGCTTCGGCACCGCCGTCGGCATGGGAGGCGGGACTGGCCTGGTTTCAGCACACCTTCAACAACGCGACCCCGACCTTCGGGGCTCAACTCCCCGTGATTGCGGTGACTCCGGGCCACCGCAGCCAGCCGATCGTGCTGGGCGGCTTCGACGGCGACGGAGATCCGCTGAGCTACACCGTTGCTGGTGCGGGCTCGGCAGCGGGTACCGCCGGTGGTGTCCTGGCCATTACCGACGGCTCGGCCGTCTATACGCCACCGGAGGCCTGGGATGGCAGTACGCCCTATGACGACGAGTTCCTGGTCACTGTCACCGATGTCGGTCCGGACTGGCATCTGCACGGTCTGGCGGGTCTGCTGAATCTCCTGACGTTCGGGGTGCTCGGGTCGCCTGGTGACACCGCCACCGGCGCGCTGACAGTGCGAGTGCACGGCGCACCGGGCGCTGGACCTGAGCCTTCGGGTCCGGACCCGGATCCCGATCCACCCGCACCGGAGCCGACACCGGACCCACCGGACCCGGGCCCTCCGACGGAACAGCCAGGCCCTCCGGTGGCAGAGCCGGATCCCCCCGTCGCGCAACCGGATCCCCCGGTTGTTGCGCCGAACCCCGCTCCCGATCCCGGCACTCCGGTTGTCGTCGGCTCTTTCCCGGTCTCGTTCGTCAACGCCAGTGGCACATACACCAACGACCAGGTCCATGTCATGGTCATCGGCCAGGCATCCCCCGGGCAGTGGTCCTGGGTCGACCTCAACGGCATCGCCCATCCGATCGACCACACTGCCGCCAACGCCGCCGACCATCTGGTGAAGAACGGCGTCAACTACGCGAACATGTCGTTCAGCCTGGCAGGGGCGGGAGGTTTGCGGATTCCGC
>JAUPKM010000483.1 GCA_030837445.1 Actinomycetota bacterium | reverse complement strand
TGGCCCCCGGTATGGACGTGATGACCACTGCGGGCATCTATGGCACGGTCACCTCCGTCGACGATGACGTCATCACCCTGTCGGTCGCCCCCGGTGTCGAAATCCGCTACGCGAAGGCAGCAGTGGCCAAGATCAAGCACGACGAGCTGGACCTGGACACGGCCGACCTCGATCACTCAGACGCACTCGCCGATGACCGCGAGGGCAGCAGCGGCGATGACACGGCCAGCCCAGCACCGCAGGCCAGCACTGCGACTATCGGCAACAGTCAGAGCGCCGACGCGACCGGCACGGCGGTTCCGGCGCGGTCCAGCGAGCGTTCCTAACCGCGGAGCTGAACCCCTCTGATGGCATCGTCTACTGCGCGGTACCGGCCTGGCCGGGTGCTGCTCATCCTGCTCATCCTGCTGGTGGGGCTGCTGGCTTGGGCGTTTTGGCCTGGGCTCGCCCACACCCCGCGGTTGGGGTTGGACCTCAAGGGCGGCACCCAGGTCATCCTGGTACCCCGGGCGATCGAGGGTCAGGGCCAGATCACCGACGTCGCACTGAAGCAGTCGGTGGAGATCATCCGCCAGCGGGTCAATGCGTTCGGAGTCGCCGAGGCTGAAGTCACCACGCAGGGCTCCGGCGCGAACTCGGCCATTGTTGTGTCGGTGCCAGGGGTGAACCAGCAGCAGATCGCGGAGCAGTTGAAGCAGACGGCGTTGCTGGACTTCCGTGCGGTCGAGACGATAGTCGCACCGGGACCGACGGCACCGCCCAAAAAGCCCTATACCGCGAAGGCGCCGGTGCAGGCCGCCACCGCGGCCGACCCGGCAATCCTTGGCGCGATGACCAACCTGGATTGCACCAACCCGGCCAACCGACAAGGTGGCACTCCGGACGACCCGGCGAAGTGGATCGTCACCTGTGATCGGGAGGGACAGGCCAAGTACCTGCTCCAGCCGGCCTTCCTCCGCGGGACGAACGTCACCAATGCCGAGGCGACGCTGCCGCAGAACGGCGGCGGTGGCTGGCAGGTGGATCTCACTTTTGACGATGCCGGCGCCAAGTCGTTGGCGACCACCTCCTCGAAACTGGTGACCCTGCAACCGCCGCAGAACCAGTTCGGGATTGTGTTGGACGGCCTGGTGCAGTCTGCCCCGGTCTTCCAGCAGGCCATCCTCGGTGGTCAGGCGCAGATCACCGGAAAGTTCACGGTGACGGAGGCGCGGGATCTGGCGAACATCCTCAAGTACGGCGCCCTGCCGATCACGCTGGACGTTGCCGAGGTCACGACCGTGTCCCCGACGCTGGGCTCGGACCAGTTGAAGGCGGGTCTGATCGCCGGTGCTCTCGGGCTCGCACTCGTGGGCGTCTACCTGATGATTTACTACCGTGCGCTGGGCTTCGTGGCGGTGATCTCACTGGTGCTCGCGGCCGTGATCACCTACGCCATGTTCGTGGTGCTCGGGCGCACGATAGGTCTGGCGCTGACGTTGGCGGGTGTGGCCGGCGCGATCGTCGCGATCGGTATTACGGCGGACTCGTTCGTCGTCTACTTCGAGCGACTCCGAGATGAGGTGCGGGACGGGAGAACTCTTCGGGCCGCGGCGGATTCGGGCTGGATCCGGGCGCGACACACGATCCTGGCCGCCGACTTCGTCTCGTTGCTGGCGGCAGTCATCCTCTACTTCATCTCGGTCGGCAACGTCCGCGGGTTCGCCTTCGTGCTCGGCCTGACGACGCTGATCGATGTGCTGGTCGCCTTCATGTTCACCCGCCCCTTGGTGTCCTACCTCTCGCGGACGCGCTGGTTCGCAGCGGGACATCCGATGAGTGGGCTGGATCCCAGGCGCCTCGGTGTCAAACAGGACCCGGGCGAGAAGTCGGCGCGCAAGTCCGAGAAGAAGGGGGCGGACAGTGTCGCGGGTGGGTAACTTCACGGGGAAGCTGTACCGCGGCGAGGTCTCCTACGACATCGTCGGACGTAAGAAGTTGTGGTACACCATCTCGGCGCTGATCCTGCTGCTGGCCATCGGTGGGATCCTCTTCCGCGGGCTTAACCTGGGGATCGAGTTCCGTGGCGGAGCCGAATTCGTGGTGCCGAAGTCCAGTTGCTCCGTGACGCAGGTCCGGGAGGTGGCCGGTTCGACCGGGGCCACCAGTGTGGTGGTGCAGGAACTTGGCGAGAGCCGGATCCGGCTCCAGACCGAGGCGCTGTCGCCGGCGCAGAGCGCCCAGATGATCGAGGGACTGGCGGCGGAATGCAAGGTGCCCGCCAACGAGATCAAGATCCAGTTGGTTGGCCCTTCCTGGGGCGGTGAGATCACCAAGAAGGCGCTGCTGGGCCTGTTGGTGTTCATGATTGCGGTCGTCATCTTCCTGTCGATCTACTTCGAGTGGCGAATGGCGATGGCGGCGCTGGTAGCGCTGGTGCATGACGTGGTCATCACGGTGGGGATCTACGCCCTGGTCGGGTTCGAGGTGACGCCGGCGACTGTGATCGGCATCCTGACGATCCTCGGGTTCTCGCTGTACGACACCGTCGTGGTGTTCGACAAGGTCAAGGAGAACACCCGGGGCATCCTCGGTCAGAGCCGGATGACCTACAGCGAAGCCGCCAATCTTGCCTTGAATCAGACCCTGATCCGCTCAATCAACACCTCTATCGTTGCGCTGCTGCCGGTGGCGGCCATCCTGTTCGTCGGAGTCGGATTGCTCGGTGCGGGCACGTTGAAGGACCTAGCGCTGGCCCTGTTCGTCGGGCTGCTGGCTGGCACCTATTCGTCGCTGTTCGTGGCCACCCCCTTCCTCTGTCAGTTGAAGGAGGCGCAGCCACAGATGAAGTCGCTGGCGCAGCGGGTGCTAGCCCGCCGCGCCGGGGCGTCAGCCAATCGAAAGGGCGCAGACGGTGCCGGTGAAGTCACCGCTGGGACCGGCGGTAGCGGTGGGGGCACGGATGGCGAGGGTGCGGAGGCGGCAGCGGTGACGGCTGCGGCAGCAGTACCGGAGCGCAAGGAACGACCGCACCGGCAGGCCGGACCCCGCAACCAACCCAAGAACACCCCTCGCAGCAAGCGGTAGCGACTCCTGCCACGCGAGCGGGCTGGGGGCGTACACTCGCCAGCAAACGGCGGCAGGGAGGTGGACATGACCCAAGAAGTCGCGCCCGCCTCCGGTGAGCAGGTGGCTGGTGCCGACGCGGGTGCCGACTCCGGCGGCCAGCCGGTTGCGGCGACCCGGACCCGTCGGCTGTCACGATTCGCCCGGATCACCGGTTCCCGTAACAGTGCGAACCCGATGTTGGAGCCGGTCAAGCGGGTGCTCAAGCAGTACCACCCGAAGACCGAATGGGACGTGCTGGACCGGGCCTTCGAGGTGGCCGCCTATCATCACCGCAACCAGCGCCGGCGCAGCGGCGAGGCGTACATCACCCACCCGGTCGCGGTGGCCACGATCCTGGCCGAGTTGGGGATGACCGGGTCGACTGTGGCGGCCGCCCTGCTGCACGACACCGTCGAGGACACCGACTACAGCCTGGCGGAGTTGCGCAGCGACTTCGGCGACGAGATTGCGGACCTGGTCGACGGTGTCACCAAACTGGACAAGGTCAAGTACGGATCCGCCAGCGCGGCCGAGACCGTCCGCAAGATGGTGGTGGCGATGGCCCGCGATATCCGCGTGCTCGTCATCAAGCTGGCGGACCGGCTGCACAATATGCGCACGTTGGGCGCGATGCCGCCGGCCAAGCAGTTGAGCAAGGCCCGCGAGACGCTGGAGATCTACGCTCCGTTGGCCCATCGGCTGGGGATGAACACCATCAAGTGGGAGTTGGAGGACCTCGCCTTCGCCACCTTGTATCCGAAGATGTTCGACGAGATCGAGCGCCTCGTCAGCGAGCGGGCCCCCGGCCGCCAGGAATACGTCGGGGAGGTCATCGACCTGGTCGAGGACGACCTTCGTCGGGCCAAGATCAAGGCGACCGTGACCGGGCGACCCAAGCACTACTACTCGATCTACCAGAAGATGATCGTCCGGGGCCGGGACTTCACCGACATCTACGACCTGGTCGGGGTACGGATCCTGGTCGACAGCATCCGGGACTGCTATGCCGTCCTCGGTATTCTGCACGCCCGCTGGAACCCGGTGCCGGGACGGTTCAAGGACTACATCGCGATGCCCAAATTCACGATGTACCAGTCCCTGCACACGTCCGTGATCGGGCCGGACGGCAAGCCGGTGGAGATGCAGATCCGGACCCGGGAGATGCACCGCACCGCGGAGTTCGGGGTGGCCGCCCACTGGCGCTACAAACAGTCCGAAGTCGGCGGCAAGACCGGCCCGGACGACTTCGGTTGGTTACGGCAACTCCTTGAGTGGCAGCGGGAGGTGGAGGATCCGGACGAATTCCTGGAGGGACTTCGCTACGACCTGGGAACCTCGGAGACGTTCGTGTTCACGCCACGCGGCGACGTGATGGCCCTGACGGCCGGTGCCACCCCGGTGGACTTCGCCTATGCGGTGCACACCGAGATCGGGCACCGCTGTATCGGGGCCCGGGTCAACGGCAAGTTGGTGCCACTCGAGAGCAAACTCAACAATGGCGATGTGGTGGAGATCTTCACCGCCAAGTCCGACAGTGCCGGTCCGAGTCAGGATTGGTTGCGATTCGTGGCTTCGCCGCGGGCGCGCAGCAAGATTCGGGCCTGGTTCTCCCGGGAGCGTCGGGAGGAGGCCGTCGAGGGGGGTCGGGAGCAACTGGCCCGTGCACTGCGACGGCGCGGCCTGCCGGTCGCCCAGACGGTGGATGGCCCGGAGTTGACGGCGATTGCGGCCGATCTGCATCACGCCGATATTGCGTCCCTGTATCGCGCAATCGGTGACTCCCGGCTGTCCACCGATTCGGTGGTGGAACGGCTGGTGGCGTCCAGAGGTGGGGCGGACGGCGCCAGCGATGATGTCGCGGAAGCAGTCAACCCGTCCTCGCTGCCGGCTCGGGGGCACACGACCTCCGGCGATGTCGGGGTCAAGGTGGTCGGCGCCTCCGATGTCTGGGTGAAGTTGGCCAAGTGCTGCACACCCGTCCCCGGCGACGACATCATCGGTTTCGTCACCCGTGGTAGCGGGGTGTCGGTGCACCGCTCGGACTGCACCAACGCCACCGACATCTCGACTCAGCCCGAACGGTTCGTGGACGTCAGTTGGGCGCCGTCGGCAACCACGAGTTTCCTTGTCAACATCCAAGTGGAGGGGTTGGATCGGGCCGGTCTGCTCTCAGATGTCACCCGCTCACTCTCCGAGCAGCACGTCAACATCCTGTCCGCGACGGTGACCACCGGTCGGGACCGGATCGCGCTGTCCCGGTTCACCTTTGAGATGGGTGCCCCGCAACACTTGGGAGCAGTACTTGCCGCGGTGCGGTTGGTGCCAGGCGTTTACGACGCGTACCGGGTCTGAGGACGAAGCTCAGGCGTACTTCCGAGCGGCGTCCAGCAACTCTCGCTTACCTGCCAGATCCGCCTCCAGCGCGGAGGTGTCGCGACCGGCCGCCCGGGCAGAAGCCAGCTCCGCCTCGACGGCGGCCACCGACTTCGCATACAACTCCACCATCTGATTCGCACGGGCGTTGCGCTCGGGATCGCTGCGGCGCCACTGGTCCTGCTCGCGGTCGCGGATGGCATCGTCGACCTTGCGTAGCCTCGCGTCCAGCTTGGGTTTGTCCGCCCGCGGGACGTGGCCGATTCCGCCGAACTCAGCGGAAATGGCGGTGAGCTCTTTCCTGGCAGCCTTGGCATCCTTCACCGGCAGCAACTTCTCGGCGCGCTCGACCAGGGCGCGCTTCTTGGCCAGGTTCTCCTTCCAGCCCGCGTCCCGGCTGTCCAACGCGGACTTGCGGGCCTCGAAGAACTTGTCCTGCGCGCCTCGGAAACGTTTCCACAGCTTGTCGTCGGCAGGCTTGCCGGCGAACCCTGCCTGTTTCCACTCGGCCATCAGATCGCGGTACTCCCGCGCGGTCGCCACCCAATCAGTGGAGTCCGCGAGAGCCTCGGCCTTCTCGATCAGGCGTTGTTTGGCGGCCTTGGCCGCGCTCTGTGCCTTGTCCTGCTCGCCGAAGTGGGCGCGTCTTGCCTTGTCGAATTCGGCGCGCGCCGTGCGCAACGTCTGCCACTGTTCCTGCTCGCCGGCTCGGTCGAACCGGGGAATCTCCTTCCACTCGTCGACCAACGCCTTGTACCGATCACCGGTGGGTCGCCAAGCGGTCGAGGTCGCCAACTTCTGGGCCTCTTCGACGATTTCCGCGCGGCGGGCCTGCGCAGTCGCCTTGGCGGCGGCCTTCTCCTCGGCCATCGCCTCGCGACGGATCTTGATCAACAGTTCCAGCTGGGCAACTCGATCGACCAGGGCCCGCAGATCACCCACGCATTTGGGATCCAGCAGGGCTGCTCGCACCCGCTCGACGGTCCGGTCGGCTTCCTCCGGAGACATCCTCCGCTCGGCCAGCCGGTGACCCGCGAGGTCGACGTCGACCACCATGTCGTCGTATCGGCGCGCGTAGAGTCGTAGCCCCTCGGCGGGGTCACCGGTGGCCCATTGGCCGACGAACTGCTCATTGCCGTCCGGCAGGGTGACGAAGATGTTGCCGTCGTGGTCGACTCGGCCGAAATCCTCCGACGCGGATGGCGGCGCCGGTGGCCCGGGCGTCGAGCCGGTGGCATCGGAAGTTGAAGTAGACGGGCGCGGTCCACGCGGCCGCATCTGCGACGGCAGCGGCACGGCGGCTGCCGGGGTCGGGTCGGCAGGCGTTGACTCTGCAGGGATGGTCTCTGCAGGGGTGACGTCGTCCTGGATCATGGGAGGAGTCTAGGGCGAGCGTCCGCTCCGCCTGCAGGCCGTTCCCCTCCTCGGGGGCAGCCGCGGGTAGGCTCACGACCGTGCTAGTAACCGGATTCCCCGCCGGGCCCTTCGGGACCAACTGCTTCGTGGTCGCAGACGGCCCCGGATCTGAGTGCCTGGTGATCGATCCGGGTATGAACGCCATGCCGGGGATCGAGGCCCTGCTGTCCGAGCACAACCTGCAGCCCGCTGCGGTGATCCTCACCCACGGCCACCTGGACCACACCTGGTCGGTGCTGCCGGTGTGCGCCTCGGCGAAGGTGCCGGCCTACATCCATGCCGACGATCGGGCGATGCTGGCCGACCCATACCTCGGAATGGGACCGGACATGCAGGCCATGCTCGCCCAAATGACCGCCGGCCGGATGGAGTTCGCCGAGCCGGAGGAAGTGCGGGCTCTCGCCGACGGCGACACCATCGAAATCGTCGGCGTCGAACTCGGGGTCGGTCACGCCCCCGGCCACACTCCCGGGTCAATCGTCTTCACCCATCCAGGTACCGGTGACCTGCCACCTTTGCTGTTCAGCGGTGACCTGCTGTTTGCCGGCAGCATCGGTAGGACGGACCTGCCCGGCGGTGACCCGGAGGTGATGACGCGGTCGCTGGCTCGGGTGCTGCCGCCCCTCGCTGACGAGACCGCGGTGCTGCCCGGACATGGACCGCAGACGTCGATGGCCGCCGAACGTGCCACCAATCCATACCTGAAAGGTCTCGGGTGAGTTCTTCTATCCGCGCCCCGAAGGGGGTCGCCGAGTATGTCGCGCCCTCGGCCGAGGTGTTCCTGGCGGTCCGCGAGGCTCTGGTCGCGCCGGCCCGGCTGGCCGGGTACGGCTACCAGGAATTGCCGATCTTCGAAGACACCGAATTGTTCGTGCGCGGGGTCGGTGAAAGCACCGACGTCGTGAGCAAGGAGATGTTCACCTTCACCGACCGCGGTGGCCGCTCGCTGACCCTTCGTCCGGAGGGTACGGCCGGAGCGATCCGGGCGATCATCCAGCACGGTCTGGACCGGGCTGGGCTGCCGGTCAAGGTGTGGTACGCCGGCCCGTGCTTTCGCGCCGAACGACCGCAGCAGGGAAGGTTTCGGCAGTTCTCCCAAGTTGGTGTCGAGGCGGTGGGCAGCGAGGATCCGGCACTGGATGCGGAGGTCGTCGCGCTGGCCGACGCTGGCTTCCGGGGGTTGGGGTTGCGCAACCAGCGGTTGCTGCTGAATTCGCTGGGGTGTCGTAGTTGCCGGCCCGGATACCGTGAGGTTCTCACCGGCTTCCTGGCCACCTTGGAGTTGGACCCGGCGACCGCCGAGCGGGCGCGGCTCAATCCGCTGCGAGTACTGGACGACAAGCGACCGGAACTGCAGGCCGCGCTGGTGGCAGCACCGCTGCCGATCGACCACCTGTGTCAGGAGTGCCGGGATCACTACGACCAGGTGCGAGAGGATCTGCGGGTGTTGGGCGTCCGTTGGCAGGAGGCGCCACGGCTGGTGCGGGGGCTGGACTACTACACCCGGACCGCGTTCGAATTCGTGCACGACGATCTCGGTGCCCAGTCCGGGATCGGCGGCGGCGGTCGCTACGACGGTCTGATGGCCGATCTTGGCGGGGCTGACCTGAGCGGTATCGGATTCGGGCTGGGGATCGATCGCACGATGCTGGCGTTGGCAGCCGAGGGGGTGTCGCCGGTGACGCGCCCGCGTTGCGATGTGTTCGCGATCCCACTCGGACCGATTGCCAAGACCCGACTGCTCGCCATCGTCGCGCAGTTGCGGGCCGGCGGCGCAGCTGCCGACCTCGCTTTCGATAACCGGGCGTTGCGCGGCGCCATGAAGGCGGCAGACCGGTCCGGCGCCAGACTCGCGCTGATCCTGGGCGACACGGAATTGGCCGCGGACGCGTTGGTGGTGAAGGACCTGGTCACCGGGGCCCAGCGGACAGTCCCACTGGATACCGCGGCGGCCACCGTACTTGCCGACCTGACGGGTCTCGCCAGCCCGACGCCCGGCGACCGGCCAGCAACATCCCAACAGGAGGAGCAGAAGTGATCCGTAGCCACGGCGCAGGAACCTTGACAACAGCCGACGTTGGCAGCGAGGTGACCCTCGCGGGTTGGATCGCGAGGCGCCGGGATCACGGTGGGGTGGCGTTCTTCGATCTGCGTGACGCCTCCGGCGTGGTGCAGATCGTGCTTCGCGATGAGCAGCCCGCCCACGCGTTGCGAAACGAGTACTGCGTCAAGGTGACGGGCGAGGTTTGCAGGCGTCCCGAAGGGAACGAGAACGACCACCTCGCGACCGGCGAACTCGAAGTCTTGGTCGATCAGCTGGAGGTTCTGAGCGCCTCGGCTCCGCTGCCGTTCCCGATTGACGAGCACGTGGAGGTGGGGGAGGAGACGCGGCTGCGCTACCGCTACCTCGATCTGCGCCGAGAGGCACCGGGACGTGCCCTGCGGCTGCGATCCAAGATCAACCGGGTTGCCCGGGACGTGCTCGACGACGCCGGCTTCCTGGAGATCGAAACCCCCACTCTCACCCGATCCACCCCCGAAGGGGCGCGGGACTTCCTGGTGCCGGTGCGGCTGCAACCGGGGAAGTGGTACGCGCTGCCGCAGTCCCCGCAGTTGTTCAAGCAGTTGCTGATGGTGGCTGGGATGGAGCGCTACTACCAGATTGCCCGCTGCTATCGGGATGAGGACTTTAGGGCGGATCGACAGCCAGAGTTCACCCAACTTGACATCGAGATGTCGTTCGTCGAGGAGGACGATGTGATGGCGGTGGGCGAGCAAGTCGTCCGCGCCCTCTGGCAGCAGACGCGCGACTACCTGATCCCGGACATCCCGCGGATGACCTACGCCGATGCGATGGCCAACTACGGCACGGACAAGCCGGATTTGCGGTTTGACCTGCAGCTCACCGAGCTGACTGACTATTTCGTCGACACCCCGTTCCGGGTCTTCCAGGCCCCGTACGTAGGTGCGGTCGTGATGCCCGGCGGCGCCGACCAGCCGCGCCGCACGCTGGATGCCTGGCAGGACTGGGCCAAGCAGCGGGGCGCGCGGGGGCTCGCCTATGTGCTGTTCACGCCCGAGGGTCCGACCGGCCCGGTGGCCAAGAACCTGTCGCAGCCTGAGCGGGACGGGTTGATGGCAGCAGTCGGTGCCCAGGTCGGTGACTGCGCCTTCTTCGCTGCCGGCAAACCGTCCGCCGCCCGAGGTCTGCTGGGAGCTGCCCGGCTGGAGATCGGCCAACGGCTCGGCATGATCGACGAGTCCGACTGGTCCTTCGTCTGGATTGTGGACGCGCCCATGTTCGAGCAGATCGACGTCGACGGGGGATCGGGCTGGACCGCCGTGCACCATCCGTTCACGAGCCCGACGCAGGTGTGGCTGGACAACTTCGCGGAGGCGCCTGGGGAGGCACTTGCCAGCGCCTACGACCTGGTCTGCAATGGCAACGAGATCGGTGGCGGCTCCATCCGCATCCACCGTCGCGAAATCCAACAGCAGGTGTTCGAGATCCTCGGGATGTCTGCGGCCGAGACGGACGAACAGTTCGGATTCCTGCTGGAGGCGTTTAACTATGGACCGCCGCCGCATGGCGGTATCGCCTTCGGCTGGGATCGAATCGCCATGCTGCTGGCCGATGCCACCTCGCTGCGGGAGGTCATCGCCTTCCCCAAGACCGGGGCTGGCTTCGACCCGCTCACGGCCGCGCCGACAACCATTACCGAGGCACAACGGGCTGAGGCCGGAATCGACGCCGAACCCGAGACGGCTGACGATTCCGCGGCGGACCCGGTCGTCTGACCTGGTGAACGCAACCGGCAGTTGATCACTTCCAAAGGGGCTCCGCTGCTGGAAACTGTCGGGGGCACCACGTACCCTGTGGGGAAATGTCGGTTGGCCCGCTGGGGCCCGGACTCTTCTGACCGCCGACTCTGACGGACGAACGTAGAGGACTGGTTGGTCATGGCTCGCTTGGTGTGGGTTGCGGTTGGTGCCGTGGGGGGCATCTACGCGTACAAGCGGGCGTCGCAGGCGATGGACACGGCGCGCGAACGGGGTGTCGTCGGCAACGTCAACGCTGCTGCCAGCACAGCGACCTCGCTGGTCGGCAACGTCCGACAGTTCGTCACGGTCGCCAGCGGTGATCTTCCGGAGTCCGGCGCGCGGGTCCAGCGTCGGTCTGGCGCGGCGCAGGCCATGTATTTCGCACCGACGTCTGGGGTGACCACACCATCCACCGCGGTGCACCGGGCAGAACGCCCGACCGACCAGGTGGATGTCGACCTGCGGCTCCCGCGGAGTAGTCGACCCCTCTGATTCAGGTTTGGTCCCGGCCTTCGAACCGAGCACTCGCACCGGTCCCTGTGATCGGATCGTGACTCCCCGTTAGGCTAACCCGATGGAGTCAGCCGAGATCAGACGACGTTTCCTAGCCTTCTTCGAGAAACGTGGCCACACGGTCGTGCCGAGCGCTTCACTCATCCTGGACGATCCGACCCTGCTCTTCGTCAACGCCGGCATGGTGCCGTTCAAACCGTATTTCCTGGGCGAAGCCGCACCTCCCTATCCGCGCGCCACGAGTGTGCAGAAGGTGGTCCGCACGCTTGATATCGAGGAGGTCGGTAAGACCACTCGACATGCCTCCTTCTTCCAGATGTGCGGCAACTTCGCCTTCGCGGACTATTTCAAGGAAATGGCGATTCCACTCGCCTGGGAACTGCTGACCGACGACGTCGCCGCGGGTGGTTTCGGGTTGGATCCGGACCGGCTCTGGGTGACGGTCTACGACGACGACGATGAAGCGGCCCGGCTTTGGCACGAGTTGGCCGGCGTCCCGCAGGAGCGGATCCAACGTCGCGGCAAGGCGGACAACTTCTGGTCGATGGGAGTCCCCGGGCCTTGTGGGCCATGCAGTGAGATCTACTTCGACCGCGGCCCCGACTACGGTCGCGAGGGCGGGCCGGTGGTCGATGAGGAACGCTATCTGGAAGTGTGGAACCTGGTCTTCATGCAGTTCGCCCGCGGTGCGGGCAGCGGCAAGGAGGACTTCCCGATTCTGGGGGAGTTGCCAGCGAAGAACATCGATACCGGCCTCGGGCTGGAACGGATGGCGGCGCTGCTCCAGGGCGTCGACAACATCTACGAGATCGACACGAGTCGGGCAGTGCTCGACACGGCGACCGCCATCACCGGAAAGGCCTACGGCAGCAACGAATCCGACGATGTGGCACTGCGGGTCGTGACCGACCACACTCGTACCTGTACCTTCCTGATCGGCGACGGTGTGCTACCCGGCAACGAGGGCCGCGGCTACGTGCTGCGGCGACTGCTGCGCCGGGTGGTGCGGACGATGCGCCTGCTCGGTGCCAGCCAACCGACGATCGGCGAACTTGTCGGCGCGACCATCGACGCGATGTCGCCGCAATACCCGGTGTTGCAGCACGATCGAGCGCGGATTCTGTCCGTCGCGCAGGGCGAGGAGGCGGCGTTCGCCGAGACGCTGTTGAAGGGCACGGCACTGTTCGACACGGCCGTCTCCGAACTGACCGCGGTCGGCAGCCGCAAGCTCAGCGGCGACCAGGCGTTTGCCCTGCACGACACCTACGGCTTTCCGATCGACCTGACGATGGAGATGGCTGCGGAAGTGGGTCTGGAGGTCGACCGGGAAGGTTTCACCCGGTTGATGACCGAACAGCGGGAACGGGCCAAGGCCGACGCCCGCAGCCGGAAGGCTGGCGTCACCGCGGTCACTGCCTACCGCGAATTGATGGGCACGGCTGGCGCTACCGAGTTCACCGGGTACCGCGAGATCGTCAGCCCTGCCACCATCTCTGGGCTGTTGATCGACGGTGAGTCCGTGCCGGTGGCAGGACCGGGCCAGACGGTAGAGGTCATCCTCGACCGAAGCCCCTTCTACGCCGAGGCGGGCGGTCAG
>JAUPKM010000482.1 GCA_030837445.1 Actinomycetota bacterium | reverse complement strand
CAGAGCGACGATCGCGCCGTCGTCGAACACCCACGGCTCCGCCACCGCGGGCAGTCGACCCTTCACTTCGGCCAGCACCGACAGATGCTTGTCGCCTTCAAGGAACACCGCGACCGCCTCGGAGTCCTCCAGAATCCACTCCACCTGCTCCGCCGATGACGTCTCGTAGATCGGCACCGTCACCGCCCCGGCGTACCAGATCGCATAGTCGGCGAGCGTCCACTCGTAGCGAGTGGCGGACATCAGTCCGACCCGGTCCCCAGCACCGACCCCGGCGGCGATCAGCCCCTTCGCGACGGCGACAACCTGATCGCGGAACTCTGCCCCGGTGACCTCTACCCAGTTCGTGCCCAACCGACGGCGAAGCGCGATCCGACTCGGAGACTCACGGGCGATCCGTTCCACGTCGTCACACAGACTGCCGCTGACCGGATAGGGCACCAAGACCGGCTCCCGGAATTCCGCCATCTGTTCCACCTCTCGTCAGGGCGACCGGGTCACAGCCGCATCGGTGCTAGGGGCGCCAGTGGCCGCGTGCTCTGTCGAGCGACGGCCGCCCGCGCCGATTGTGCCGCAATCTAGGCCGAACTCCCGACATTCTCAAGGTCTCGGCCGCGGCCGCCTTGGTTGGCCCTCACTTTTGGTTGGCCCTCACTTAAGGCGGCGGCAAGTGCTGGCGGCCGCCGGCCGCAGCGGCGATCGGACCCGCGCGACCCTCTGGCAAAGTGGTGGCCGTGGCGAGTGTGGACCTGGTCGACGAGACCTACATCGCAGTCTCGCCGCAAGTGCTGGCGACGATAGTGGCCAACCCTGCCAGGTGGCGCGACTGGTGGCCCGACCTCGACCTTGTCGTCTTCATGGACCGCGGCAGCCAAGGGCAGCGGTGGTCGGTTACCGGCGCCTTGGTCGGCTCTGTCGAGCTTTGGCTGGAGCCGGTTGGTCCCGGCACGGTTGTGCACTACTACCTGCGCGGCCTGCCCACCTCGACAAACCCGACAGTTGGCCAGGAACTGCCCGACTCCCCCGCGGGTTGGCGACGGGCCGCGTCGCTGCGAAAGTCGAGGGCGTTGCACTGGAAGCGAACCATTTGGGCTCTCAAAGATGAGGTCGAGGGAGTCAGGATGGCGGGTTGTCCGCCGACGATTCCCGTGCGGGACGAGGCGGAGCCGAGGGCGGGCGACTGACCTCCAAGTTGGCGCTGGCCGCGGACCGTGGTTCAGCGCGAGGACAGCCGCGCGAGGCGCTAGCCTGACGTCCGACAGCACTTCGCCATTCCAAGGAGGGCCCCGATGGCCGACGCAACCGAATCCAGCATCGTAATCGAGGCTTCGGCCGCTGCGATCATGGACGTCATCGCCGACCTGCCGGCCTATCCCGAGTGGAGTGAGGGCGTGAAGTCGATCGAGGTGCTCACCGAATTCGACGACGGTCGTCCTGCCACGGCGCGGTTCACCTTCGATGCCGGCGTAATCAAGGACGTCTACGAGCTGCTGTACGACTGGGACGGTGACCGCGAGGTTTCCTGGAAGTTGACCAAGGGCAAGGTCCTGAAGACGATGGACGGCACCTACAGTCTCGACGAGGTGGACGGACACACCAAGGTCAACTATGTACTTGCTGTGGGACTGAACATCCCGATGCTCGGGGTGATGAAACGGCAAGCTGAGAAGGCAATCGTTGACACGGCCCTCAAGGGCCTCAAGAAGCGCGTCGAAGGCTGACGGTCGCCATGTCCGGTGCGCCCGACAATGACGGTGGACCCTGGTGGAATGCCGGAGATTCGGAGTTCTCCGGGGCCACTCCGCTCTTCCAGCACGATGGCTCTCCCGCAGCTGCAGCTGAGCCGGACGCGGAGGCGGCCGCGGGTCGGGAACACGCCGCGGCGGGTAACGATACCGATCCCACGTCCTCGGACAGCGGCGCCGGCTCCCCGATCATGGAGGCGCTCCGATTGGCCTCCGCACTGGCGGACTGGTCTGAGCAGACCGGACTCACCGACACCTTGAAGGCGCTAGCGGCCGAAGCCGCCGAGTCGCTGTCGGCCCAGGCGTCGACAACGGCGGCACCCGACGGCCCCGAGTCAACTGCGGACACGGAGGAGGCCGCTGACGATATTGACGGCAGCGACCCCGGGCCGAGCCGAACTCTCGGACACCTCTGGGAGGTGCCATCGTCTGACGACGAGTCGGGGTCGGCCGGGAGCAGTTGCGAGTTCTGCCCGTTGTGCCGCGGACTGGACGTGATGAGGACAGTGCAACCACAGGTGGCTGTCGGCCTGGCCGAGGCGATGGCGTCGGTCACCGAGGCGCTTAACACTGCAGTGGCCGCCTTCACCGTCAATCAGCGAAACAAGCGGTACCCCTGACCGCGGACTCTCGCATCAGGTAGCAGCGGCTCACCGCCGCAGGGAAGAGGTTGAGATGGCACTGACCTTGGGCGTCGACATCGGCGGCACGAAGATCGCGGCGGGGGTGGTGGATGACGACGGCAAGATCCTCACACGAACCCGTCGACGCACGCCGAGCCGCGACCTGGATGCCGTCGAGAACATCGTCGTGGATGCCATCAACGATCTGGCGAAGCGTCACTCAATTGAGGCGGTCGGCGTGGGCGCGGCCGGTTTCGTCGACCGTGGCCGATCAAAGGTCCTGCTTGCGCCGAACCTTGGCTGGACCGACGCGAACCTCCGGTTGGCCCTCGAGGCGGCCACCGATCTGCCCGTCGTGATCGAGAACGATGCCAATGCGGCAGCGTGGGGCGAACGCGAATACGGCGGCGGCCAGGGCGCCTCCGACATGATCGCGGTCACCGTCGGTACCGGTATCGGCGGTGGCTTGATCCTCGACGGTGCGCTCTACCGAGGACGGCACGGACTGGCTGCTGAGATCGGCCACATGGCGGTGGAACCGGATGGTCGAAAGTGTGCTTGCGGCCAACGCGGCTGCTGGGAGCAATACGCCAGCGGCAACGCACTCGTGCGCGAGGCACGCGCATTGGCCGCTGACCGTCGGGCGGAGGCCGAAATCCTGTTGGATCTCGGTGATGGCACCCCAGAGGGTGTCCAGGGTGCTCATGTGACAGAGGCCGCCCGGGCCGGGGACGCGGTGGCGCTGGAGGCGTTCGCGTTCACAGGCACCTGGTTGGGACGAGGAATGGCCACTCTGGCGGCTCTCCTCGACCCCGAGGTGTTCGTCATCGGAGGTGGCGTCAGCGAGGCGGGCGACTTATTGTTCGTTCCAGCTCGCCAAGCCTTCCTTGAATTCCTGTCAGGCCGCGAGGCCCGCCCGGTGCCGGCCGTGCGATTGGCCAAACTCGGCAACGACGCAGGAATCGTGGGGGCGGCGGCTCTGGCCCGCGTTCGCTGACCAACAGCCACCCGTCAGCTGTCGGGACCGCCCAGCGCGGCCCTGTGGACAACGATCGTCACGCCCACCCCGATCCGAACTAGCGTGGTACCACCAGGTCGGCGAACCAACGTCGTCGGGCCTGTCACGACTATCGGGGGCACGTATGACGACACTTATCCGGGGGGCGTTCGGCCCGCAACCCATGACTTCCAGTTTCGCGCCCGCACCGCCCGGCGGGCCGGGGCTGGTGATCGCGGTGATCTCGCCCAAGGGCGGCACCGGAAAGACAACGCTGGCCACCACTCTCGCTGCACGATTCTCGGCGGCCCACCCGGATCCACGCGTGCCGGCCGTGGCGTTGGCCGACCTTAACCTGTCGTTCGGCGATGTCGCGCTCGCGTTGGACCTGGCGGTGACTACAGACATCAGCGCCCTGTCCGAAGGGTCTGCGGGCACGGCAGTGGACCGAGTGTTGCTGCGACATCCGCGCGGGGTCCATGTCCTCGCAGCGCCAACTGATCCGGCGATTGCGGAAGGGGTCTCCCCGGCCGCCTGCGCCATCGCGGTGCGCCAACTCGCACATACCCACACCACCGTCGTGTTGGACACGGCTCCGGGGTTGCCCGAGTTGACACTGCTGGCGATGGAGCTCGCCGATCTGGTCGTGCTACCCGTCTCCACAGATCCGGCAGCCCTGAAGTCCACCCGGGCAGCGTTGGAGTGCCTGGCCGAGCTGGGACTGACCGGTGACCGACTCAGGGTGGTCGTGAACCGCGTCGGTCCCGGCCGCGGTCCACGGGCGCGAGATGTCGCGAGCGCCCTCGGCGTGCCCATTTCGGCGGACCTGCCCTATTCGGCTGAGCTGTCACTTGCCGCTGAGCGTCGCCGGATTCTCGGCTGGGACTGGCCGGAGCATCCCTATTCGCAGGCAGTCGGGCGACTGGCGGCGGACCTGGCCGGGGTGGACGTACCGGCCCGCAACCCTGGCGTACGCGGCTGGCTCAGGAAGGCGGCATCATGAGCCTCGCGGCTCGACTTGCGGCTGTCCGCGGCGAACCGGATCCGCGACCGGCCACCGCTACCCCTTCGCCGCTGGCGGTCCGCCCGCCGGCCCCGCCGACCGCAGACCCGAACGCCGACACCGGCTTCGGCTATCCGCCTGTTCGGCTCCCTGCTGCAGCCGGCGCGGGGGTTCCAGGCAATGAGCCCACTGTGACGCCCAGCCGGATGATGGCGTTACGAGACCAAATCCGGGCCGACGTAGTGCTGACTCTGGGTGCGGATCTGACCGAGGATCGTCTGGATGAGTCCGAGTTGCGTTCCCGGGCAGCACAGGTGGTCGAGCGCTCCCTGACCGACCGCGGGCGAGATCTGCCCGGTTCAGTTAGAGCTGAGCTGGCCCAACTGGTCCTCGACGACGCCCTCGGGTTGGGGCCGCTGGAACCGCTTCTGCGCGACGACACCATTGGCGAGATCATGGTCAACGGCGCGGACACGGTCTATGTCGAGCGGGCCGGTGTGGTGATGCGAGACGTCACCCGGTTCGATGATGAGTCCCACCTCCGTCGCACCATCGACCGAATCGTGGCCCGGGTGGGGCGCCGGATTGATGAGAGCTCCCCGATGGTCGACGCCCGGCTGCAGGACGGTTCCCGGGTCAATGCAATCGTGCCGCCGGTGGCCATCGACGGCACCAGCCTCACGGTGCGCAGGTTCAGTCGAGACCCGATCACAATGAACGATCTGGTGGGGCTGGGCACTCTCAGCCAGGACGCCGCCGGGCTCCTTGCCCTCTGCGTCGCCGGTCGGTTGAACATCCTGGTCTCGGGCGGCACTGGCTCGGGCAAGACAACCATGCTCAGCGCATTGTCGTCCTTCATCCCCGAGAACGAGCGATTGATCACGATCGAGGATGCCGCCGAGCTGCAACTGGACCACGAGCACCTGGTGCGGTTGGAGTCCCGACCGGCCTCAGTGTCGGGCAGCGGCGAGGTCGGTATCCGAGATCTGCTGCGCAACGCCCTGCGGATGCGCCCCGATCGGATCATCATCGGGGAAGTCCGGGACGGTGCCGCGCTGGACATGTTGGCGGCCATGAACACCGGCCACGATGGCTCATTGGGCACTGTGCACGCGAGTTCCGTTCGAGATGCGCTGCGACGCATCGAGACCATGGTGCTCATCTCCGGCGTCGATATCCCGGTACGGGCGGTACGCGACCAGATCGGCCACGGCATCGATCTGGTGGTGCACCTGCAGCGCGATGCCTCCGGCAGCCGGCGGGTGGTCGATATCGCGGAGATCGTCGGGATGGAAGGGGATGTGGTGACGCTGCAGTCCTTGTTCGAGTTGACGGAATGCGGCACCCGACTTCGAGCCTCAGGGTTCGAACCCGGCTTCTGGCCACGTATCTCCCATCTGGCCGGACCGCGATTACGCCAACCGCCAACATCGGGTCCGGCTGATCCGACTCCGCCGGACATGGCTACCGACTCCACGCAGGTGCCTCGATGACCACGTCGACAGGCAGTCGTTGGCTGGACACGGTCACGGAATCGTCCTGGCAGCGGCTTGGGGACGAGCGACTCAACCGGCCCACCAAGTGGCGCAGTTGGCTGGCGCTGGCAATCCTCGGCAGCGCAGCTGCCGGCTACTTCCTGATGTCCTGGCCAGGCCTGCTGGTCGGGGTGCTGCTGACGCCTGCCGTGCTTCGGGTAGTTGTGCTCGCCTCGGCGGCGCGGTACCGCCGCGCCTGCACGGAGGCCCTGCCGGACGCGTTGACGCTGATGGCCGCATCGCTGGGAGCAGGTCACTCGCTGGGCCAGTCAATCGGTTCGGCGGTGCGCGCCGGCGGACCGCTGGCCGGCGAACTCGGCCGGGTCGAGGCGATGATCCGACTTGGCGAATCCGTACCGGATGCTCTGGCCGCAGCGGCCGAACGACTGCGCAGCAAGGATCTGACGTGGGTGGTGATCGCAGTGCGCATCAACAGCCGAATCGGCGGCGACCTGGGACAGCTACTGCGCACCATCGCCGGGACCCTTCGGGAACGAGAGACGCTACGGCGTACCGCCCGGGTGTTGGCCGCCGAGGGTCGGCTGTCGGCTTGGGTGCTGGCCGCGCTGCCCATCGGTTTCGTGGCCCTGCTGCTGGTACTGCGCCCGGAGCACCTTCAGCCGCTCGTCGCCGACCAACGCGGCTGGATGCTGATCGGGGCGGCGATCTTACTGTTCGCGCTGGGCAGCCTCTGGCTGCGGCGAGCGATCCGACTCGAGGTTTAGGGTGATCTGGATCAGGCCCACTCGCCGACGATCGCTGGCAGCCGCGAGCGTCGTACTCACGCTGCTTGTCGTCCTGCTCGCGCTGGGCGTGGGCGGGGACCGGGCCACCTTTCTGGCCGTCGTTGCCGGGTTCGGGGTGACCTTGTGGCCCGGCTACCGCGCGGCGCGCAATCGTCGCAGCCGCCAGATCGAGGTGACGCGGGAGTTCCCGGAGACCGTGGACTTGCTCTGTATCTGTGTGGAGGCGGGGATGGGTTTCCAGGCTGCGCTGGACCATGTCACTGAACACACCCAGGGAACCCTCTCCGCGGAGTGGCGCCGGGTGATCAGTGATGTTCGCCTCGGTGACCCGCTGGCGTCAGCGCTGGCAACGATGGCGTTGCGCAATCCGACACCGGAGGTGCGCCATTTCGTCGCCTCGGTGAACCAGTCCCAGGAACTCGGGCTGTCACTGACACCAGTGCTACGGGCTCAAGCCGAGCATGCCCGTGACACCCGTCGACTTCGAATCTCCGAACAGGCGCACAAGATCCCCATAAAGGTGCTGTTCCCATTGATTGCCTGTCTGCTGCCTGCCCTGTTGATCGTCGTCGTCGGACCGGCAGCGCTGACAATCGTCGACCAACTGGCCGGCGACTGAGGGACGGAGCGGCTGACGGACGGTGCCCCTGACGACCCGCCACCGGCCCCGCTGTCACCGCGAGGTCGCCAACTAGTGGTGGCGGGGCACGTTTCGTGTCAGTCTCCTCCCATGACCTCCTGGCAGTCTCGGCTGCGCCGCGGCGACTCGCTGCGAACCCTCGGCGTGGCACTGAGGCTCGGGGCGATCGTGCTGGGACTGGTGATCGCCGCGCTGCAGGGAAGTATCAGCGAGGAATGGCCCTTGGCATTGATGCTGACCGGGCTGACCTGGTTGGTCGAGCACAACTGGCGGTCGACCGACTTCAAACGTTGGCTACCCACCATCGAGCTCGCGGCGGTCGGGCTGCTGTTGGGGTTGCAGACCCCGCTGCCGGCACCGTTTCTTCCCTACCTGTTGACGGCCGCCGCAGCCTCGGCCGCACTCGTGGGACTGTCTCGGGGTCTAGCGTCGCTGGGAGCCGCGGCCGTGACTCTGATCGCGGCGCAAGGCCTGAGCACCGGGATGGATCGGGTGACCAGCCTGCAGCTGACCGAGTGGCTGCTGCTGTCGGTGCTGGGAGTGCTAGCCGGAAGCTGGGCGCGCGCTTGGCAGAAGCACGTCCGGGCGAGCCCGAGCCGCTATGAGACGGCAAATATTCTGCTGACCCAGTTGCGCGACGTCACCCGGGAATTGCCTAGCGGACTGGACGAGGTGACCACCGCCAGCACCCTGTTGGAGTTGATCCGAAAAGAGGTGGCCTACGACAGCGCAACCCTGCTGCGGACTGAGCTCGACGGCCCACCGCAACCGCTGGCTGTGGTCGGGGCCGACAGCCCACCGTGGTTCCCGGAACGGGATTCGTGGCTGGTGCGGCGGGTCGATGACACCTCCGCGGCAGCCCAGGCAATGGTCTGGATCGACCCCCGTACCGGAAGTTCGTCCAGTGTCAGCGGGCAGCACAGGGCATTTCGGGCGCTGATCCCGATGCGCCTCGGCGATGCCCGGATCGGGTTGGTGGCACTCCAGCGCGACACCCCTTGGACGGCGGAACAACTCGATCGCACCCAGGAGATCGTCGAGGACTCGGCGTTGATGCTCGACACCGCCTTCGTGTTCGGCGATGTTCGACTGCTGGCCACCACCGAGGAGCGTCGACGGCTCGCGCGGGAGATTCACGACGGTATCGCCCAGGAGATCGCCGGGCTGGCCTACGTCGTCGACGATATCGCCGCCCGGGAGACTGACCCAGCCCTGGAGGAGGACCTGCGCACAGTCCGGGAGGAACTCGGTCGAGTCGTTTCCGAACTTCGGCTGAGCATCTTCGAGCTTCGGACCGTGGTCGAGCCGGGCGCCCGACTGGGAGCGTCGATGTCGGACTACGTCCGACAGGTCGGAGCGCGGGCGGGAATGAGCGTCCACATCAGCCTGGACGAGAGCACTGCGCGGCTACCTGCCGACGTCGAGGTGGAGATCATGCGGATCGTGCAGGAGTCGGTCACCAATGCCCGTCGCCACTCCCGGGCCAAGAACCTGTGGGTGACGCTGCGGACGAACCCACCGGGGGCATCAGTCCGGGTCGCCGACGACGGCGCCGGTATCGCCAAGCGCCGACAGGACAGCTATGGGCTGGAAATCATGCAGGAACGGGCCACCCGGATCGGGGGCCGGCTCGATATCCGCAGCCGAGTCGGCGGCGGCACTGTGATCGACCTGGTCGTCGGCGAACCATTACTGCAGGAACCGCCCGCCAGCCTGGATGGCACGGCATTATCAGACCAGGAGTTACCGGCGGCCGTCGGCAAGTCCAGCGGTCGCGGTCGCAGCGGTCGCACGGTCAAGACGAAGGGAGCCTAGTGAGTACGAAGGTGCTGCTGGTCGACGATCACGAAATCATTAGGCAGGGGCTCCGACGAGCCTTCGAACGGCAGGACGACTTCGAGGTCGTCGGCGAGGCCGGGTCAGTATCGGAGGCATCGCGGCTGATCGGCCTGCTCGCCCCCGACGTAGTCATTTTCGATGTCCGACTGCCCGACGGCTCCGGTATCGAGGCAGCGGCACGCGCCCGGTCCGCCAACCAAGACCTCGGGATCGTGATCCTCACCATGTACGCCGGCGACGAGCAACTGTTCGCCGCCCTGGACGCCGGCGCATCCGCCTTCGTCCCGAAGAACGCCCCCACCGAGGAAGTCGTGTCGGCGGCACGTCATGCCGCCTCGATGCCAGGTTCCTTCAGCGCCACAGATTTGGCAGATGCGATGCGTCGGCGACTCGCCCCGCAGGGACCACAACTGAGTCCCCGCGAACGGGAAGTGTTGGACCTGCTGGCCGATGGACTCTCGGTCTCGTTGATCTCGCAGCGACTGTTCATCTCGGAGAGCACGACGAAGACTCACATCTCCAAGTTGTACGACAAGTTGGGCGCCGCCAACCGGGCACAGGCCCTGATGACCGCGCTTCGGGCCGGTCTGCTGAAGAACCAGCAGGCGCCGCCGATCTGATTCGCGCATCCTCGCGCCGCCGCACCGATTCGTACCTGTGGACAACTGCGAACGGGTCGGTCGCGAATCTGCCTAGGCTGGTGTACGCCGCAACTGCTGTCCCCGGCACGGCCGGGGCAGTCGATAACCAGGGGGAAGAACAGTGCAGGACTGCACACAGGAAAGTGCGTTGAATCGTCGGGACACGACCGACTGCACAGCGGTGGAAATATCCCGTATCCGCTCCAGGGTGTGCAGCCGCGGCGATGACCGTGGCGCCTCAGCCGTGGAATATGCACTACTGATCGCCGGTATCGCGGCGGTCATCATCGTGGCGGTGACGTTCGTAGGCAAGACGGTGTCCGGCCAGTTCTCCAAGGTCGGATCATCCATCGCCAGCACTAATTGAGCAGCACCACCGCCGTTTGCCAGCGACGCCAACACCGGCGACGCCGCCGTCCGCGTCCCCGCCACCTGCGAACCAGTCCGACTCTGGTCGCGGTGGCGGTGGCCGTTGGCGCGGTGGCGACGACCGGCGGCCCGGACCGCGACGCCGACCTTGGTTGGCATCTGTTGCTCGGGGCCGACCTGCTCCACGGCCGGAGTCTGACCGACGCCGGTGCGGGGTGGACCACTCTGCCCGCCAATCAGACGTGGCGGTCAATGCAGTGGCTCGCTGAGGTTGTGTTGGCCCAGGCTGAGATCAGCTTCGGAGAACTTGGCCCCACGATGTTCCGGTCCATCACTACCGCCGGCGCACTGCTAGCACTGTTCCTAGCGGTCGGACTGCACCGCCCAACTACCTCCCGTCGACCATCCCTGCGATGGGGACCGCTGCTGCCCTTCTGTTGCGGCGCCTGGGTCCTCATCGGGTT
>JAUPKM010000481.1 GCA_030837445.1 Actinomycetota bacterium | reverse complement strand
TCGCTGGTCACGGCCGACGACCTCGACACCGAGATCGTCGGGGCCGAGGGTTGCGCGGACCGTTGCTTCCGGCAACCATGCCAGGGTCGTTGACCAGAGCCCAGCGGTTCGATCAGGACTCCTCGCTCGCGGCCGCGAGATTGCTCGCGATGAATGCCCAGCTCGAGGGCGTCGACGTGGTCGTCGAAGACGTACCCCGGATGCCGGCCAGGGCGACCAGAGTGGCGCTCGGGCGGGTCCATCGACAAACTGCCCGACCGCAACTCGTACTGCACCGAAAGGCGATCGAAGCCAGAACGGAGGACCGCGACGAACTGGTGGCACTGGTGCGCGACGTGTTAGCCGAATTGGCCGGGGACTACCTGGGTAGTGCGGCGGAGGATGTTGACCCGGAGTACCCGCGAACAGGTTGACATCCCCTCTCCGGCGCGCCGCGCTCCCACGACAGCCGCGGCATAGGTAACGTCTGCCTCGTGAGTTCACAGCGACCCTGCTCCAAGCCCTCGTGCAATCAGAGCGCCGTGGCAACGCTCACCTACGTCTACTCGGACTGCACGGCAGTGCTGGGGCCGTTGGCGATCTCGAGCGAACCGCACACATATGACCTGTGCTCGGTCCACGCCGACCGGCTGACCGCGCCCCGGGGTTGGGATGTGGTGCGGCTCGACTTCGACCCGCTGGACTTCGAGCCCAGCACTGATGATTTGGAAGCCCTCGCCGACGCCGTACGCGAAGCGGCTCGCCCTCGACCTGACCGTCAGATCCCGGAGTTGGTGCCAGCCGGCACGGTGGAGGTCGGCCGCCGCGGTCACTTGCGGGTCCTGCGCTCGGTCGACTGACAGCGAACGCATCCAATCGGACCGCCAATCGGACCGCCGTCAGGACCGCGGAGGCGGGTGCCCGGCCAAGAATCGGTACGGTGAGGCCATGCGTGATCTGGACGCCATCATCAAGGCGTATGACGTGCGAGGAATCTACCCCGATCAGGTGAACGAGGACCTGGCGCGAGACGTCGGGGCGGCGTTCGCCGTCGTGGTCGGCGCTTACCAGAGTGAAGCTCGGGCGATCGTGGTGGGACACGACATGCGCCCGTCCGGCCCCGATCTGGTAGCTGCCTTCTCCGACGGCGTGACCGGACAGGGTGTCGACGTGGTGAACATCGGCCTCTGCTCGACGGACGGCCTGTACTACGCGAGCGGATCCCTCGGGCTGCCGGGTGCGATGTTCACCGCCAGCCACAACCCCGCCCAGTACAACGGCATCAAACTCTGTCGGGCTGGCGCCGCGCCCGTTGGGCAGGACACCGGTCTGGCCGAGATCAAGGCCATGGTCGCCCGCGGTGTGGCGGATGCACCTGTCCCGGTCGGCACGGTCAGTTTTCGGGACCTGCTGGCCGACTATGCCGTCTTCCTACGTTCGTTGGTCGACCTCGACGGAATTCGCCCACTGAAGATCGTGGTCGACGCAGGCAACGGAATGGCCGGCCTCACGGCTCCCGCGGTGTTGGGTCCGCTCGGGTTGGACGTTACCGAGCTGTACTACGAGCTCGACGGCACGTTTCCCAATCACGAGGCCAACCCCATCGAGGCTGCCAACCTGGTCGATCTGCAAGAGAGGGTGCTGGCGGTCGGAGCGGATCTCGGCCTGGCGTTCGACGGGGACGCGGACCGCTGTTTCGCGGTGGACGAGCACGGACGGTTGGTGTCGCCCAGCACCCTGACTGCCCTGATTGCCGTTCGCGAACTTGAGCGTGATCCGGGTGCCACCGTCATCCACAACCTCATCACCTCGTCGGCGGTACCGGAGATCATCGCCGAGCACGGCGGCACCCCGGTGCGCACCAGGGTGGGCCACTCGTTCATCAAGGCGCGGATGGCCGAGACCGGCGCGGTCTTTGGCGGCGAGCATTCTGGCCACTTCTACTTCCGCGATTTCTGGCGCGCGGATAGCGGCATGCTCGCCGCGCTGCACCTGTTGTCAGCCGTTGGTCATGCGCCGGCAGGCACCCCCGCCTCGGCATTGCTCGCAGACTTCGAGCGTTATGCCGCGAGCGGCGAAATCAACTCCGAGGTGACCGATGCCGCCAAGGCGACCGAGCGGGTGCGCCAGGCATTCGCGGACGAAGCCACGGAGGTCTCCGAACTGGACGGCCTGACCATGGCTGGTGACGGTTGGTGGTTCAACGTCCGGCCAAGCAACACCGAGCCGCTGCTGCGGCTGAACGTCGAGAATCGCGATGAGGCGTCGATGGCAGCCCTGCGGGATCGCGCACTCGCAGTGATCAGGTCCTCGTAAGCTCTTGCAGCGACCGCAGCGCGACTCAACGTGCCCTGCCCCGCGGACATGCTCTGACGGCAGACACTAGTCTTTGGCCATGGTGGACATCGACCCTGACCTGTTGGCGATTCTGGCCTGTCCCTGCCCGCAGCACGCCCCGGTTGAGGTCGCCGGCGAGAGCCTGCGGTGCACTCGCTGCCAGACGACTTTTCCGGTGCGAGACGGTATCCCGGTGATGCTGCTGGATGAAGCGACGCCGGGGCCGGGTGGCATCGGCGGCGCCGCGGGCTGAGCTGTGACCCTTGACGATCAGAGGTTGGCATACGGTGACGCGCTGACAGCGTCGGACACCGGCATGTTGGCGGCGACGGTCGCCGCCGGCAGCGAGTTGCGGCGAGCCGTGGCCGACACGGACCCGGCGCTGATTGCGCTGATCGCCGCTGCGGGCCGCCCCAGATCGATCCTCGTCGCCGGTGCGGGTGGCTCCTCGGCGGCCGGCGATGTACTGGCCGCCTGCGCAGGGGTCGGATCACCTATACCTGTCGTGCTCAGCGGCGGTCCCGGTCTGCCGGGCTGGGTCGGCTCGCTGGACCTGGTGGTGGTCATCTCCGGTTCGGGAACCTCCGAGGAGACACTGTCGCTGGCCGAGGAGGCTGGCCGACGGGGGTCGCAG
>JAUPKM010000480.1 GCA_030837445.1 Actinomycetota bacterium | reverse complement strand
CACGCCGGCTGGTGTCGGCCCTCGGCGGTAGCTGACGCCCTGGGGCATCCTGCCTGTGCGGCCGCGGTACCCCTCGCCAACGCCCGATTCTGGGGTCGATCCCGTCGGTCCCGCACGATTCATCCCTCGCCGGGTGCAATCTCCGGTCGCAACCTGACAGACTGACGAACGAGCGTGTACCGAAGAAGTGCACCCCGCCGCCGAGGCAACCACTCGCGCTCGGCCCGAAACGAAGGAGACCCGATGCCCATCGCAACCCCCGAGGTCTACGGCGAGATGATCGACCGCGCCAAGGCCGGTCGATTCGCCTACCCGGCGATCAATGTGACCTCGTCCTCGTCGCTGAACGCCGCCCTGCAGGGGTTCGCCGACGCAGAGAGCGACGGCATCATCCAGTTCTCGTGGGGCGGCGCCGAGTTCGCGTCCGGTCAGCGAGTCAAGGACATGGTCACGGGTGCCGTCGCACTGGCGGAGTTCGCCCATGTCGTCGCCGAGAAGTACCCGATCAACGTCGCCCTGCACACCGACCACTGCCCGCTGCAGAAGCTTGACGGTTACATGCGGCCGCTGGTCGACATCTCCCTGGCCCGAGTGGCCAATGGCGAGTTGCCGTTGTTCCAATCCCACATGTGGGACGGATCGGCGATCCCGCTGGCGGAAAACCTCGACATCGCCGAGGAGATGCTGGACAAGTGCCACCGGGCCAACATCATCATGGAGTTGGAGATCGGCGTTGTCGGCGGCGAAGAGGATGGAATCGAAGCCAAACATGACGCGAAGCTCTACTCCACGCCGGAAGATGGCCTCGCGACCGCCGCGAAGCTGGGCCTGGGAGAGCGCGGCCGGTACCTGGTAGCCGCGACCTTTGGAAACGTCCACGGCGTCTACAAGCCCGGCAATGTGAAGCTACAGCCGAAAATTCTGAAGGAGATTCAGGATGCGGTGGCAGCTGCCTACAACAAGCCGGAACCGTTTGACCTGGTCTTCCTCGGCGGGTCCGGTTCGTTGCTGGAGGAAATCCGCGAGGCGTTGGACTACGGCGTCGTGAAGATGAACGTCGACACAGATACCCAGTACGCCTACACCCGGCCGGTCGCGGGCTGGATGCTCAGCAACTATGACGGCGTGTTGAAGGTGGACGGGGAGGTCGGCAACAAGAAGAAGTACGACCCCCGCGGTTGGGGCCGCTCGGCCGAAGACGGGATGGCCGCCCGGGTGGTCGTCGCCTGCACCGACTTGCGCAGCGCCGGCACCAAGATGGCCTAGTTCCGAGGCGCTTCCCGACGACGGTGGGTGCTCCGCAAGCCATGGGCACCCACCGTCGTCGGCGCATTGGTGAAGCTGGGAGGGCCCCGAGCGGTACGGTAGTCCCGCGGATCCGAGCGCAACCAGACAGCCGAGAGGGAGACCATGCCTGCGATCGTGCTTGTCGGCGCCCAGTGGGGCGACGAGGGCAAGGGCAAGGCGACAGACCTGCTCGGCGGCCGAGTGGACTATGTCGTCCGCTATCAGGGCGGCAACAACGCCGGGCACACGGTGGTGATCGGCGACGAGAAGTACGCCCTCCACCTGCTTCCCAGTGGCATCCTGAGCCCCAACACCGTGCCCGTCATCGGCAACGGTGTGGTGATTGACCCGGGTGTTCTACTGGCCGAACTGACCGGCCTGCAGGAACGGGGAATCGACACTTCCCGGCTACGGATCTCGGCCAACGCCCACCTGATCGCCTCGTATCACATTGAGGTGGACAAGGTCAGCGAGCGATACCTGGGCAAGGCGCGGATCGGCACCACAGGCCGTGGAATCGGACCGGCCTATATGGACAAGGTCGGTCGAATCGGGCTGCGGGTGCAGGACCTGTTCGATCCGGGCATTCTGCGAGACAAGATCAGCGCCGCCTTGGAAAACCGCAACCAGGTGCTGGTCAAGGTGTTCAACCGGCGCGCGATGGACCCCGATCGGGTGGCGGAGGAGTTGCTGTCCTACGCGGACACGCTGCGGCCGCACGTGACCGACACCGGGCTGCTGTTGAACAGGGCACTGGACGCGGGCGAGGTCGTTCTGCTGGAGGGGTCGCAGGGCACGCTGCTGGATATTGACCACGGCACCTACCCGTTCGTGACCTCCTCGAACCCGACCTCCGGCGGCGCCTGCGCGGGCTCCGGGATCGGACCGACGAGGATCTCCAGGGTGATCGGGATCCTGAAGGCCTACACGACCCGAGTGGGCGCCGGGCCTTTCCCCACCGAGCTATTCGACGCCGACGGGGAGGCGCTGCGGATAATCGGTGGCGAGGTGGGCGTGACCACCGGTCGGAATCGGCGCTGTGGCTGGTTCGACGCACCGATCGCCCGCTATGCCACCAGGGTGAACGGCCTGACGGACTACTTCCTCACCAAACTCGACGTGTTGAGCGGCTTCGACCAGATCCCGGTCTGTGTCGCCTACCAGATCGATGGCGAGCGGGTGGATGAGCTGCCCGCCAACCAGACCGATTTCCACCATGCAAAGCCGATCTACGAGTCATTGCCGGGCTGGCGGACGGACATCTCGGCCGCCCGGGAGTTCGATGATTTGCCGGTCAAAGCCCAGGACTACGTTCGGTTCATCGAGGAGCAGGCCGGCTGCCGGGTGTCGGTGGTCGGCGTTGGCCAGGACCGCTCGGCGACGATCACCCGGCACGATCTGCTGACCTGACGGTGAGCTCCTCGGGGAACGACGGAACCAGGCACCGCGCCGT
>JAUPKM010000479.1 GCA_030837445.1 Actinomycetota bacterium | reverse complement strand
GCCGGCCTCCACCAACCGGCGCAGGATCGCCTTCTCCCGCACGATGTCCGCGTAGTAGCCGGCATTGGCCGCGGTCGGCACGCTCGCCACCAACGTGTGCAGGTAGCCCGGCCCGCCAATTCGATTCAGGTCACCGTTGCGCGCCAACGCCGCCGCGACCGTGACCGCATCAGCAGGTTCGCCCCGGCCATACAGGTCGAGCGCCGTGCCGAACACCAACTGGTGCGCGGGCCGGTAGAAGTCCGCCTCCCGGATCCGTTCCACGACATCCGCGATCGCGTCCTTGCTGAGCAGCATGCCTCCCAGCACCGACTGTTCGGCCACCACGTCAGACGGGGGTACCCGATCCAGCCCCGGCGAGTGGGATCCACCGCCATGGTCATTGCCGGGTCCACTGGCTGAGGCCGACATATCAATGACGCTCAAGAGGTCTCCTGGAAGCCGAATGGGTGGTGTCAGTCCATGTGTAGTGCCAACCACCGACAACCAGTGGGATCGCCAGGTCCGCTGCTCACATCGTGAGACGCCGGCGGTGGACAAGCGTGTGGATAACTATCGCTGTCCCGCCTAAGTTGTGAACGGCCCATGCGAGAAGGTGTGGATAACCTGTGCGGCAACCCAGCTGCCAGCTGCCACTTCAGGGGTCTGACCAGGCATGATGCTCCCCACAGGCTGTTGATCGAAATCAACTGATGGGCGTGGCGTGCTATCCCCAAGAGACCCTTAACAATTCTCCCCCTGTGAACTTTCTGGTCCTAACAAAGACGAGAGGGTGTAACGGCCGGCGGCCGTTACACCCTCTCGTGGCGGTACTTCATACCGCCACGATCCGTGCCAGCGTCAGCCGGCGACAACCAGCACCGTGAAGGCGGCGGTCACCTCGGGGTGCAGTCTCGCCTCCACCTTCAGCGGACCGACGGTCTTCACATGTGCCGCCATGGACAGGTTCCGCTTGTCCAGCAGCGGACCTCCGGCCTTGCGGACCGCGGCGGCGACGTCACCTGAGGTCACCGAGCCGAACAGCCGGCCACCGTCACCGGCGTGAGCGCCGAGCTGCACGTCGAGTGACTCCAGGGCCGCCTTGATCTCCAGCGCGTGGTCCTTGTCCCTGACCTCTCGGGCGACCCTGGTGCGGCGGATCTGATCGATCTGCTTCTCCGCCCCCTTGGTCCAACCGATGGCCATTCCGTTGGGCACCAGGAAGTTGCGGCCGTAGCCGTCCTTGACCTCGACCACGTCGCCGGACTCCCCGAGTCCGGTCACATCCTGCGTCAGAATCAGCTTCATGGCGGGCCTACCTGCCGGCCGAGGTGTAGGGCAGCAGTGCGACCTCTCGGGCATTCTTGATCGCCATTGCGACGTCGCGCTGATGCTGCGTGCAATTGCCGGTGACCCGGCGGGCGCGGATCTTGCCGCGGTCGGAAATGAACTTGCGCAGCAGGTTGGTGTCCTTGTAGTCAACGGTGTCGATCTGCTCGCGGCAGAAGGCGCACACCTTCTTCTTCATCTTGCGCACTGGCGCTTTGGGTTGGGGAGCCATCTGGTCTACATCCTTTGCCGCCGTTGTCACGGCGTCGTCTGCTTGTCATCGACAAGGCTGTCGGTTGGTGAGTCTGGTAGTCGGGCGAGGAGAACACCCTCTGCTCACGCAGGGAGTGACGCCCGAGGAGTGGGCTAGAAGGGGGGCTGGTCGGAAGATCCGCCCCAGGAGTCGCCGCCGCCCTGCGGCGAGGCCCAAGGGTCACGCTGCGGGGCCGCGTTACCGCCACCGGCGTTACCGCCACCGGCTGCGCCGCCGCCACCACCGCCGAAGCCGCCCTCACGGGAGACCCTGGCAATCTTCGCGGTGGCGCTGCGCAATGACGGACCGACCTCATCGACCTCGAGTTCGACGACGGTGCGTCGTTCGCCGGCCTGCGTCTCGTAGCTGCGCTGCTTGAGTCGACCGGTGACAACCACTCGGGTGCCCTTCGTCAGCGACTCGGCCACGTTCTCGGCGTACTGCCGCCAGACGCTGCAGGACATGAACAGCGTTTCGCCGTCCTTCCACTCGTTGGCTTGGCGGTCGAACGTGCGCGGCGTGGATGCCACGCGGAAATTCGCCACCGCAACGCCGCTACCCGTGAACCTGAGTTCGGGGTCGTCAACGAGGTTTCCGACAAGGGTGATGATCGTGTCACCGGCCATTAGTCAAGCCTTTCAGTTCTCGCCCGGATCCCGGGACATCGAGTGGGGTCACTTGTCCTTGCGCATGACCTTGGTCCGCAGCACCGACTCATTCAGCGTCAGTTGCCGATCCAGCTCGGCGACGGCCGTCGGACTGGCCAGCACGTCGACGAAAGCGTAGATACCCTCGGACTTGCGGTCAATGTCATACGCGAGCCGACGACGGCCCCAGATATCGATGTTCTCCACGGACCCACCATCTGACCGGATGACGTTCAGGAACGTATCCAGGCTGGGGGCGACCGTTCGCTCCTCGAGCTCGGGATCAAGGATCACGACTACTTCATAGCGACGCACAGTCGAACCACCTCCTTTGGACTCAATCGGCCGCGGACGTTCCGCGGCAGGAGGTCGACATGCCT
>JAUPKM010000478.1 GCA_030837445.1 Actinomycetota bacterium | reverse complement strand
GTGGTCGCGGCGCAGTCGCCGCGGCTGGGCTGGCGGGAGTCGGAGATGTTGTTGTGACCGCCACCTTGTCGAAGTCCCTGGCTTCGCAAGGCGGCGTGGTGCTGGCGGGAGCCGCGATCGTCGACCATTTGGTAAACACCGCTCGCTCCATGATCTTCGACACCGGGCTGGCACCAGCCAGCGTCGGTGCCGCCACCGCCGCGCTGGCCGTGTTGTCCGAGCAGCCCGATCTGCCAGCCCGGGCGCGTTCCGCCACCAATCGACTTCACCGAAGCTTGCTGGCCGCCGGTTGGGACTCCCCGACGCCGCAGGCCGCGATTACCTCGGCCCTGATCGGGAGCCCCGAGCGGGCACTTTCCGCGCAGCGGCAGTGCGCCGACCTTGGACTCACGGTCGGCTGTTTTCGGCCACCGTCGGTCACCGACGGCATCTCCCGGCTGCGGCTGACCGGCCATGCCGGACTGACCGACGCCGAGCTTCGACAGGTCGCCCAGGTACTGGCCACCGTCGCGGTCGAAGGCCGGAGAGCCGACGACGCCGATATCACTGCGGCCTCGGACGGGCCGGAGTCGTGAGCTTGCTGTTCGTCACCGGCACCTCCACCGGGGTCGGCAAGACTGTGGCCACAGCGGCCTTGGCCACCTGCGCATTGGCGGCCAACCGGCCGGTGACAATCGTCAAACTCGTACAGACCGGTCTACCCGAGGGCGCCCCGGGTGACGTCGCCGAGGCGGGCCGACTGAGTGGCTGCCGCAGCCTCGTGGAACTCCATCGATACCCGGATCCGCTGGCTCCGGAGGCCGCCGCGCGGGCCAGCGGTCGGCCGTTCCCAGACCTGGCCCGGTTACGCGTCGCAATCGAGGAATTGGCCGCAACCGGCGACCTGGTGCTGGTCGAAGGAGCCGGCGGCCTACTTGTCCGGTTCGACGCGCGCGGCCAGACCCTGGCGGACCTTGCTGCGATGATGGCCGCTCCGGTCGTGGTCGTGGCTGCCGCCGGCCTGGGCACCCTCAACCACACAGCCCTGACGCTGGAAGCCCTGGACCGTCGTCGGATCGCGGTCGCCGGCGTGATCCTCGGGAGTTGGACGGCCGAACCGGATCTTGCGGCCCGCAGCAATCTGGCGGACTTCCCCGCCATCATCGGCGAACCGTTGCAGGGGGCGCTTCCGGAGGGCGCGGCGGGAGCCTCCCGCGAGGGGTTCCGTACGATCGCAGTTGCGGGGCTCAGCCCACGTTTCGGCGGACAGTTCGACGTCCGAGATCTGGACCCTCCGCCACTCACTGCGCCAACAACCGATGCGGAGGATGCCAGGTGACGCAACTAACCGATCGCGAGGTCAGCGTGGACGGCGCGGACGTCTTGCAGCGAGCGCGGATTTCCGTGCTGGCTGAGGGAATCGGCCTGTCGGAGAACGATCTCCTCGAGGTCCTGCAGTTGCCGGACGACCGGATTCCCGACCTGCTGGCGCTGGCCCACGATGTCCGGATGCGCTGGTGTGGCCCGGATGTCGAAGTAGAGGGCATCGTCTCGGTCAAGACCGGCGGCTGCCCCGAGGACTGCCACTTCTGTTCGCAATCGGGACTGTTTGCCTCGCCGGTGCGCGCAGCCTGGCTGGATATCCCCAGTCTGGTGGAGGCCGCAGTGCAGACAGCCGCCACGGGCGCCACCGAATTCTGCATCGTCGCTGCCGTCAGAGGACCGGACAGCCGACTGATGAAGCAGCTCCGAGAAGGCGTCAAGGCAATCAAAGAGGCGGTCGACATCAACGTCGCGGCCAGCTTGGGCATCCTGACGCAAGAGCAGGTCGACGAACTCGTCGAGATGGGTATCCACCGGTACAACCACAATCTGGAGACTGCGCGGTCCCACTTCCCGCAGGTCGTCTCCACCCACACCTGGGACGAGCGGATGGACACCCTCCAGCGCGTGCGTGACTCGGGGATGGAGGTCTGTTGCGGCGGCATCGTGGGGATGGGCGAAACCGTGGCACAGCGTGCGGAGTTCGCCGCACAGCTTGCCTCGCTCGAACCCCACGAGGTTCCGTTGAACTTCCTGAACCCGCGCCCCGGCACCCCATTTGGCGACCTGCCTGTGATGCCGACCCCGGATGCTCTTCGCACTATCGGCGCCTTCCGGCTGGCACTGCCGCGCACGATTCTGCGCTATGCCGGCGGCCGCGAGATCACCCTTGGCGAACTCGGTACCCGCGAGGGACTGCTTGGCGGCGTGAACGCCGTGATCGTGGGCAACTACCTCACCACCCTCGGGCGTTCCCCAGATGAGGACCTGGCGCTGCTCACCGAACTGCAGATGCCGGTCAAAGCCCTGTCCGACACCCTTTAACAGGAGTCCGAAATGATGATGAACAAGAACTGGATCGTCGCAGTCGCCGCAGTCCTGGTCGTTGTCCTGCTGGTTGCCGTGTTCGTCAGCTTCATTTAGGAGACACATGCCCGAGACCCCCGGCACCGAAATGATCGACGGCCACGGTGGTTTCCACGCCCTGGCCGCTGCCCAAGCGTACGGCGCGAACGCGCTGTTCACCCTCAGCGGCGCCCATGTCTTCCCGCTCTACGACGCCGCGGTGGGTGGCCTGGCGGGCTACGAGGCCGCTGGCCGGGACAACTCGGCGGCGCTGGCCAACGGGCCGATGCGACTAGTGGATGTCCGGCACGAGTCCACTGCTGTGTTCGCTGCTGAGGGCGTCGCCAAACTCCTCCGCACCCCGGGTTTTGCCGCGCTCACCGCCGGACCCGGGGTGACCAACGGCATCTCCGGATTGACGTCCGCCCACTTCAATGGCGCTCCAGTGGTCGTCGTCGGCGGACGGGCGCCGGAATTCCGGTGGGGAACCGGTGCCCTGCAGGAGATCGACCATCTACCGCTGGTGGCACCGGTGACGAAATACTGCGCCACGTTGAAGGACCCGGCCACAATCGGTGCCGATATCGGGGCCGCCTTCGCGGCTGCGACGCATGCGCACCGTGGACCGGCATTCGTGGATATTCCGATGGATCGCTTCTACACCCCTGCCAAGGCCCCCGCAGTCACTCCGATCCCCGCCGATCCTCGGCTGCCCGACCCGGAGAGCCTGACGCGGATTGCCACGCTTATCGCCGCCGCCGAACGACCCGTGTTGGTGCTCGGATCCGACGTCTGGCTGGACGGCGCTGCGGCTGCGGCGCGCACCGCCGCCGAGACATTGGCGCTGCCCGTGATCGCCAACGGCATGGGCCGGGGCATCCTGCCCCGCGGGCATGCTCAACTGGTCAGCCGTGCCCGCGGCACCGCCTTCGGCCAGGCGGACCTGGTCGTCGTGGTCGGCACCCCCCTCGACTTCCGCCTGGGCTACGGCGTCTTCGGGGACCCGGCCGTACCGGTGGTGCACATCGCCGATTCCGCGGAGCAGTTATCGCTGCACGCGCGCCCAGTCGCCACTGCATACGGCAACCTGGCCGCGGTGCTGACCGGAATCGCCGAGGCGTGGACGGCCACCGCTGGCAGCGGCAGCTACAACGACTGGGTCGCGCTGCTGGCCGAGCGGGCTTCGGCGGCGATCTCGGCCGACCAGCCCATGTTGACGTCCGCAGCCGAAGCAATTCACCCGGGCCGGATCTACGGCGAACTGCAGGCCCGGCTGACCGACGACACGGTAGTCATCGGCGACGGCGGCGACTTCGTCTCGTTTGCAGGCCGCTTCATCGAACCCGCCCTGCCGGGCAGATGGTTGGACCCGGGTCCGTACGGTTGTCTGGGGACCGGACTCGGGTATGCACTCGCAGCCGGGATCGCCCACCCCTCCTCCCCGACCGTGCTACTGCTGGGCGACGGTGCCGCCGGCTTCAGCCTGATGGACGTGGACACGCTCGTCCGGCACGGGATTCCGACGGTGATGGTGATGGGCAATAACGGCGTCTGGGGACTCGAGAAGGGTCCGATGAAGCTGCTGCACAACTACGACGTGGCCGCCGACCTACAGGCGGGACTGCGCTACGACGCGATCGTGTCGACATTGGGCGGAGCTGGCGAAGTGGTGACCAGAGCCGACGGCATCGGCCCGGCGATGGATCGTGCGTTCGCTGCTGGCGTGCCCTACCTGGTGAACGTCATCACCGATCCCGAGGCCGCCTATCCCCGCTCGACCACCGGGATCTGACTCCCTACCGCTCTGACCAGGCCCGCTGCGGGGTCAGCCGCCGCCCAGCCCGGCCATGAACCGCGCCGAATCGACAACGACTCGGTCGACAGTGCCTCGGGCGACCACTCGATCATTGTGGTCGTGGATCGCCGCGACCCGAAACGTCACTCGAAGGCCGTCGACTTTGATCACCTCGGCCTCACAAGTCACCGAGGCACCGATCGGAGTCGCAGCCAGGTGCGAGATGTCCACATGACTCCCCACCGACGTGGACCCGGCCGGCAGCGGTAGCGCCTCGATGGTCGCCGCCTCCAACCACGCCACCAACACCGGGCTACCGAGCACCGCCAGCGAACCGGACCCGACCGCGATCGCGGTCTCGGCGTCACCGACACTGCGAGTCACCGCGGCCGTCCGACCCAGCAAGGACTGAAGATCCACCATGGCCGAAGCCTAGTGGCTCAGCCAGACAGCTCCCGCAGCCGCCGTCCCCGGGCTGCGCGCCCGGGTGGCGAGACCTCCCGGAGTGGTCACGTGCGAAGGGATGGGCAACGATGGGGCCGTGCAGACAGATGCCGCAATCCCGCAGCCGGACACAGCCGGCACCTTCTGCGGCCGCTGTGGGGAACCGGCGGGACACCCGAATCGAGCCGCCTGCCAGCAGGCGCTGGCCCTCGAACCGCCGCGATACTGTCCCGAGTGCCGCCGCCGAATGGTCGTCCAGATCCTGCCAGCCGGCTGGACGGCCAGCTGCAGCGCTCATGGCAGGCGAAGCGGGCACCAGCCATGAGGTCTGTCAACCCGTTCCTGTTGGCCCTGGTGGAACTTGGCGGATCTGACCTGCACATCAAGGCCGAAGGGCCACCACGGGTACGCATCGATGGTGTGCTGCACGCGCTGGATGCCTCGGCCTTGACCCCCGACGAGACGGAATCCATGGTCACCGAGGTGATGCGCGAGGATCAGGTCGAGGTGTTCGCGAAGAGCAACGAGGCCGACTTCGCCTACCAGCGCGAAGGAATCGGCAGGTTCCGGGTCAACGCATTCCGGCAACGCGGACACGCCGGGCTCGTCTTTCGACACGTCAGTATCGGAGCGCCGACCCTGGAGTCGCTGGATGTGCCGGCGGTACTCGCGCCGCTGGCGCTGGAACCGCGTGGCCTGGTGCTGGTGACTGGACCCACCGGCTCCGGAAAGACGACCACGTTGGCGGGCATGATCGACCACATCAATGCCAACCGGTCCGTCAATGTCGTCACCATCGAGGATCCGATCGAGATCATCCACCACGACAATCTGGCGATGATCAACCAGCGAGAGGTCGGCGTCGACACCGGCAACTTCGCAGTCGCCCTCCGTGGCGCGATGCGACAGGATCCCGACGTCATCCTGGTCGGCGAGATGCGCGATGCCGAGACGGTGAAGGCTGCCCTGGCGGCCGCCGAGACCGGCCACTTCGTGATGTCGACCCTGCACACTGTCGATGCCCAGGAGACGGTGAACCGAATCATCGACTTCTTCCCGCCGCACGAGCAGCAACAGATCCGGTTCGCGCTGGCAGGAGCCCTGAAGGGCATCCTGTGCCAACGGCTGGTACCACGCGCGGGCGGCAAGGGTCGGGTGGCCGCAATGGAGATTGCCATCAGCACCGGCCGGATCGCCGATGCGATCACGGACGCGAACAAGACCTCCACAATCATGACGCTGGTGTCTGAAGGCGGCTACTACGGGATGCAGACGTTCGACCAGCACCTGATCGTGCTCTTCCAACAGGGCGCGATCACGTTGGCGGACGCGATCGCGACCTCTACCAGCCCCCATGACCTGTTGGTGGAGATGCGCCGACTGGGTCTGGCCAACTGACGACGACATCGCAGCAGTCGGAACCATCGACCCCATTAGGTCGAGCAAGTCTGGTTGGATGAACAAGTCCGCGATGAGATCAGGAGGACTCCATGGCCGAAGTCCGATCAGAGATGACCGCAAACGTGTGGAAAGTGCTGGTTGCGCAGGGTGACACCGTCGCCGATGGCGACACGCTCGTGATCCTCGAGTCCATGAAGATGGAGATTCCGGTGATTGCCGAGGCCGCCGGGGTGCTGTCCTCCGTGGCGGTCGCGGAAGGGGATGCCATCGACGAGGACGGCCTGATCGCCGTCATCGACGAGGCCTGATCTGGACCACGCCGGTCAGCGCATCGAGGCGACCAAGCCGGTGTCGTAGGCACCCGCACGGAAGTCCGGATTTGCCAGCAGCTCGGTGAAGAAGGGCAGGTTGCACTTGGGCCCGACGATCTCGAACTCGGCCACGGCGCGCTCGGCCGTGGCCAACGCCGCCTGACGATCTTCGCCCCAGACGACCAACTTGGCCATCAACGGGTCGTAGAACGGGGTGACCACATTACCTTCGCGATAGCCGGCGTCGACCCGGACGTGCTCAGCCACCGGCTCCCGCCAGGTGGTTATCGCCCCTGGGCCGGGCAGGAACCGCTTTGGGTCCTCTGCGTAGATCCGCATTTCAAGGGCGTGGCCCCGACTCGGTGGCGGGTTGCCACCGAACGACGCGGAGTGCCCGTCGGCGATCCGTAACTGCTCGGCGACCAGATCCACCCCGGTGACCAGTTCCGTCACCGGGTGTTCGACCTGCAGTCGGGTGTTCATCTCCAGGAAGTACACCTCGCCGCTTTCGCTGTCGAGCAACATCTCCACAGTGCCCGCATTTCGATATCCGACCGCAACCCCGGCCGCCACCGCGATCTCGGTCAGTCGGCTGCGCAGGGCTTCGTCGACGGCGACCGAAGGTGACTCCTCTGCGACCTTCTGATGGCGCCGCTGCACGCTACATTCCCGTTCGCCCAATGCCACCACCGTGCCGTCCGGGTACCCCAGGATCTGCACTTCGATATGTCGGGCCGACGCGATGTACTTCTCCAACATGATGGCCGGACTGGCGAAGAAGCGTTCAGCCCGACTTCGGGCCGTTTCGAACGCCCCACGCAACTGCTCCTCATCCGCGGCCACCGCCATCCCGATACCTCCACCGCCGGCGGCCGCCTTCACCATCACCGGATAGCCGATCTCGGCGGCGGCGCGCACGGCGGCCGCGATATCCGACACCGGTTCCACAGTCCCCGGTGCCACTGGGACGCCGGCCGCGGCCATCGTGTTGCGGGCATCGATCTTGTCGCTCATGGCGTCCATCGCAGCTGGATCGGGACCCACCCAGGTCAGCCCGGCAGCAGCGATCCGGCGGGCAAAGTCCGAACTCTCCGAGAGGAACCCATAACCGGGGTGCACGGCGTCCGCACCGGTCCGCTCCGCGGCCGCGAGCACCGCGGCCACATCGAGGTACGACTGCGCCGGCGGTGGCGGACCGATCAGAACCGACTCGTCGGCGGCCTCGACGAACGGGAGGTCGGCATCGGCCTCCGAGTGCACCGCGACCGTTTCCAGCCCCTGCAGTTTGGCCGTGCGGATGATTCGAGAGGCGATCTCGGCCCTGTTCGCGACCAGCAACTTGCGCATCCCGCACTCCAATCGTTGAGTCACCACCTGTGGAGGACTCTAGCCAGCGAGGAGGTGCCGCGATTGTGGGGCGCCGGGTCCGTTCAGAGTGGACCGGTTGTGCCACCATGAGCACTCACAGACGGGAGGTCAGATGAGCAAGCGAGGCCGCAAGAAGAAGGCAAGAAAGAAGAAGGGCGCCAACCACGGACGCCGACCCAACTCCTGACCCACGACTGGCGGCCGGCTCGGTTCGGGCTGGCCGTCAGTTCGGGCTGGCCGTCAGTTCGGGCTAGCGATCCCTGCCGGTGCTTCGCCACTCTGCGGTGAAGGTCACCTGCTCGACACCGAGCCGTTCGTCGCTGATCCGCTCGACTTGGAGCCGGAGTTGCGCGATCCGGACCTCGATCCGGGCCCGAACCTCCTCTGGCACCGAATCGCAGGCACACGTGCGACGGACCAGTTGCTTGAGTCGTTCTTCCTGATCGAATTCTGCTCGGCATCCGGGACAGGCCAACAAGTGCGCGGCGATCCGCTCTCTCACTGCCACCGTCGGGAGCTCATTGTCAATGAACTCGTCCATATGCGACATCGCCTGGCCGCACAGCGCAGCCTGATTACCGCCGGTCACGAGTCCACTCCAGGCTCGATTTCGCGTGGCAGGTAGCCATAGTCACGGGCGTGGTCCTCCAGTAGCGAGCGGAGCTGCCGCCGACCGCGGTGTAGCCGAGACATCACGGTTCCGATCGGCGTGCCCATGATGTCGGCGATTTCCTGGTAGCGCAGCCCTTCGACATCGGCCAACCACACAGCTTCGCGATAGTCGTCGGAAAGCTGATCGAGGGCGTCCACCACCACCTGTTCCGGCAGTGTCTCCAGCACCTCCGTTTCGGCCGAGCGAAGGCCCACCGCGCTGTGCCCCTGGGCGCGGTGCATCTGCCAGTCCTCGACCTCGTCGGAATCTGCCAACAGTGGCTGCCGCTGCTTCTTGCGGTAATCATTGATGAACGCGTTGTTCTGGATCTTGAACAACCATGCCTTGAGATTCGTGCCGTCCCGGTACTGCTTGAAGCCCTTGTAGGCTCGCTCGAAGGTGGATTGCACCAGGTCCGCGGCGTCATCGGCGTTCCGCGTGAGCCGCATCGCATTCCCGTAGAGCGGACCCATCAGCGGCAGTACATCCCGGTCGAACCGCGCCTTCCGATCGTCCTCGGACTCGACCGCCTGGTCCACGTCCGCCTCGACGGGCACTGCGGGCCCGCCGGTCGTGTCGTCCACCATGACACCCGAGCGTAGCGACTCCGGAGGCCCCAACAACCGCGCCCCGGCTCCTCCCACCGGCACCATCGGCGTTACCAACACGGGTTCTCCCCAATCTGTGGACTCACATGAGGCCAGCCGTTCGGTCAGGCGACCACGTCAAGTGCCAACCGTCGGCACGGCGCAGGATATTCCTCAACCAGTCACCAGCGGTATCGGGGCCGTCAATTCGGGGCCGTTGTTGCGCACCGAGTTGACCAGCGAGGACACCGGATAGGCGACCATTCGCGCGGCAGCTGCGGCCGGTTCAAGTAGCGTCCCGGGATCGCCGGTGAATCCTGGATCGAGCCAGTCATCGCGCTGCTCGGCGAATACATGGACCGGCATCCGGTCGTGAATTCGGCCAAGCCCATCGGTCGCCGTGGTGGTCAGCACAGTCGCAGTCCACAACCATGATTCGGGATGGTCCGGGTCTTTCGACGGATCCCGCCACAACTCGTACAGACCCGCCATCGCCAGCGTCCCGCCGTCGCCAAGATGGATGAAATACGGCTGCTTACGCGGCCGGCTGACACCCTCAACTGCACTGGCGGTGTGCCACTCGTAGTAGCCGTCGGCGGGCAGCAGCGCCCGCCGACGTGCCCAGGCGCTGCGAAAGGCCGGTTTCACCGCGGCCGTCTCCAACCGGGCGTTGATCATCCGGCTGCCGATTTTGGGATCCTTCGCCCACGACGGCACCAGTCCCCACCGCACCTCGGCCAGCAACCGCTCCCGGTCGCCGTCAGTCCCGGCGCCACGGTCCAGCACTGCGTATACCTGCTTGGTGGGGGCCACGTTGAAATCAGGCGCCAACGGAGTCTCCGGCCCGTGCGTCACGCCGAATTCCTCGATCAGCTCAGCGGGTTCCTTCGCGGACGCATACCTGCCACACATGGGTCTCATCCTAGATCGCCGTCGCTGGCTACCCTGGGTCCATGTCTACCGACGCACCTCCCCCGTGGCGGGCACCGTCGGTGACGGAACCGGTGACCGGCACGGTCCGGGTTGCGGGGTCCAAGAGCGTCACCAACCGCGCCCTCGTGCTGGCGACCCTCTCCCACTCAACCACCCAGCTCACCGGGGCGCTGGTGGCGCGGGATACCCACCTGATGATCGCGGGACTGAGGAAACTCGGTGCCGAGGTTGAGGTCAACGGCACCGACGTCGAGGTGACCCCTGGACCGCTGGCCGGGCACTGCACCATCGAGTGCGGTCTTGCCGGGACCGTGATGCGGTTTCTGCCGCCGGTGGCGGCGCTGGCCGCGGGCGACGTCAGGTTTGACGGGGACCCACAGGCCCGTCGGCGCCCGATGACGGGGACGGTCGACGGTCTGCGGCAACTGGGCGTCCGAATCGACGGCGATTCCCTGCCGTTGCTGGTGCACGGGTCCGGCGCGGTGGCCGGCGGTCGGGCAACCGTGGATGCCAGCGGCTCCAGCCAGTTCGTGTCTGGTCTGCTGCTCGCCGCCGCCAGGTTCACCGAGGGGTTGGAACTCCACCACCGCGGCCCAGCGCTGCCGTCGCTGCCCCACATCGCGATGACCGTTTCAATGTTGCGCGCGGCGGGTGTTCAGGTGACGGCAGACACCTCGGATCCGACGCACTGCAGTTGGCGGGTAGCGCCCGGCTCGCTGGACCTCGGCCGGCTGGTGATCGAACCAGACCTGACCAATGCTGCGGTATTCCTGGCCGCGGCCACTGTCACGGCTGGCCACGTGACGGTGCTCGGCTGGCCGAATTCCTCGACGCAGGCAGCCGACCGCATCACCGAGGTATTCCGCCAACTTGGCGCGCGAGTCTCGTTGGATGAGGTCGGCCTCACCGTCCAGGGTCCAGCAAAACCCGCAGGTATCGAGATTGACCTCGGCGAGGTAGGAGAACTGGTACCGACGGTTGCAGCTATCGCGGCCTTCGCCGACGGCCCGAGTAGATTGACTGGGATTTCGCATCTGCGCGGGCACGAGACGGATCGGTTGGCGGCCCTCGTTGCCGAGTTGCGGCGGCTGGGAATCGGTGCTGACGAGCTTCCTGACGGCCTCGAGATCCGACCAACGACGCCCCCGCGCACCCCACATGGAGGACTGCTGCGTAGCTATCACGACCACCGGATGGTCACTTTCGCGGCGATCATCGGGCTGGTGGTGCCCGAGGTGCTGGTGGAGGACGTGACGGCGACCGATAAGACGCTGCCAGGTTTCGCCGATCAGTGGCAGGCGCTGGTGGCCCCCTGATGGCCCGCGACCTCGACGAGGATGACGTTCGAGTGAGACCGGGCCGCGGTTCCCGGCCCCGCAGCAAAGTGCGCCCCAGTTACCGCTCGGCAAAGCAGGCCGTGGTCACCGGCGTTGATCGCGGAAGGTTCGCGTGCGAACTCGACGACGGCACGGTCGTGACCGCGGTGAAGTCACGGGAGCTGGGTCGAGGTGGACTCGTGGTCGGAGATCGGGTTCGGCTGACCGGCGACACCAGCGGAGACACCGGGTCGCTGGCGCGGATCGTGGGCCTTTCCGACCGGGTCACGCTGCTACTGCGCACCGCCGATGACGTCACCGGGACCGAGCGGCCGCTGGTAGCCAACGCCGATCAGCTCGGGATCGTGGTGGCTGCAGCGGATCCGGAACCCCGGCACGGTTTCGTCGACCGCTGCCTGGTCGCGGCGTTCGACGCTGGATTGCGGCCACTCGTGATCGTCACCAAGACCGACCTCGCCGACCCGACTGATTTCCTGGCGGCCTACGCGGACCTGGAAGTGGCCAGCGTCGATGGTCGCAGAGGAAGCGACCTGTCCGAGCTGAAGGAGTTGCTGGCTGATCGCGCTACCGTGCTGATCGGCCACAGCGGGGTCGGCAAGTCGACCCTCGTCAACGCCCTTGTACCAGCTGCTGATCGCCGTACCGGGATAGTCAACGACGTCACCGGCCGGGGTCGGCACACGTCGAGTTCGGCGGTGCTGCTGGATCTCCCCGAGGGCGGCGTCATCATCGATACCCCCGGGGTCAGGTCCTTCGGCCTGAACCACGTAACGGGCGAGAACGTGATCCGGGCGTTCAGCGACCTTGCCGCCGGCGCCGAGAACTGCCCTCGTAGTTGCAGCCACGACGAACCCGAGTGCGCGTTGGACGACTGGGTTGCCGATGGCGGCGCGCCGGTGGAACGGCTGGCCTCGCTTCGCAGGATCATGCGCAGTCGGTCCGCGGCCGACTGACTTCGCTAGCGTGTCGCCATGAGCGCTGACTATGGCGATGACCTGCACCTTGCCCTGCAGCTGGCCGACCTGGCCGACACGGTGGCGCTGTCAAGATTTCGAGCCATCGACCTTCGGGTCGCAACCAAACCGGACCGCTCGCCGGTGACCGAGGCGGACACCGCCGTAGAGGATGCGATCTGGGCGGAGGTCGCCCGGCAGCGCCCCGACGACGCCAGGTATGGGGAGGAGTCCGGATCAGTCGGCGGCGTTCGTGGCCGCTGCTGGGTGCTGGATCCGATCGATGGCACGGCCAACTACCTACGCGGGGTGCCGATCTGGGCGACTCTGATAAGCCTGGTTGT
>JAUPKM010000477.1 GCA_030837445.1 Actinomycetota bacterium | reverse complement strand
AGGTCACCGTCGTCGGAGCCGGTTTCTACGGTTCCACCACCGCGATGAGGTTGGCGGAGTACAACATCTTCGCAGAGGTGGTGCTCACCGACATTGTGGCGGGCAAGGCCGAGGGCCTCGCACTGGACATGAACCAGTCCCGCCCAGTTGAGGGGTTCGAAACCCAGGTTGTCGGCGCCACCACGGGAATTGACGGCTCGGGTTACGAGGCGATCACGGACTCGGACATCGTGGTGATCACCGCGGGCCTACCGCGCAAGCCCGGCATGAGCCGGATGGACCTGATCGAGACCAACGCCAAGATCGTCCGCGGTGTCGCCGAGAACGTCGCCCGGGTCGCACCCGGAGCAGTTGTGATCGTGGTGTCCAACCCGCTGGACGAAATGACGGCGCTCACCCAACTCGCCACCGGCTTCCCACATCACCGAGTACTGGGTCAGGCGGGGATGCTGGACACCGCCCGGTTCACCAACTTCGTGGCCGAGAAACTGGGCGTCCCGATCGCCAGTGTCACCACCCTGACGCTCGGCTCGCACGGAGACACGATGGTGCCAGTGCCCTCGCACTGCACCGTCGATGACCGGCCGTTGACCGAGCTGCTGAGCGCGGACGAGATCGAGGAGCTCGTGGTGCGCACCCGCAACGGTGGCGCCGAGGTGGTCGCGCTACTCAAGACCGGTTCGGCCTACTACGCACCGTCGGCCTCCGCGGCCCGGATGGCGAAGGCCGTCGCAGAGAACAGCGGTGCAGTGATGCCGGTCTGCGCCTGGGTTGACGGCGAGTACGGAATCGCTGGCGTGTACCTCGGTGTCGAGGCGGAGATCGGTCGCGAAGGCATCCGACGGGTCGTCACCACCGACCTGACCGAGTCCGAACTGGCCGGCCTGGTCGAGGCCAGCGAGGCTGTCCGCGCGAAGCAGGCAGACGTCCAGGACCTTTAGAGTCCATTCCTTCAGGTGCCGTCCCCCGGTAGCGGGGATGGACCGTTGACTGCTCTGGGAAGGGTGTGCCATGGCGAAGATCAAGGTCGTCAATCCGGTCGTCGAACTGGACGGCGACGAGATGACGAGGATCATCTGGGATTTCATCAAGACTCAACTGATCCTGCCGTACCTCGATATCGAGCTGAGGTACTTCGACCTCGGAATCGAGTCCCGGGACGCGACAGACGATCAGATCACCGTCGACTCGGCCAACGCCATCAAGGAGTTCGGGGTCGGGGTCAAGTGCGCCACCATCACCCCGGACGAGGCCCGGGTCGAGGAGTTCGGCCTGAAGAAGATGTGGCGGTCGCCAAACGGCACGATCCGCAACATCCTCGGTGGGGTCATCTTCCGCGAGCCGATCATCATCAGCAATGTGCCTCGACTGGTGCCGGGCTGGACGAAGCCGATCGTCGTCGGCCGGCACGCGTTCGGGGACCAGTACAAGGCGACCGACTTCAAGGTGCCGGGACCCGGCACGCTGACGATGACCTACACACCTGCCGACGGTTCGGCGCCGATGGAATTCGACGTCTACGACTTCCCAGGCGGCGGCGTGGCGATGGGGATGTACAACCTGGACGACTCAATCCGGGACTTCGCCCGCGCGTCCATGCGGTACGGCCTGAACCGCGGCTACCCGGTCTACCTGTCGACCAAGAACACCATTCTGAAGGCCTACGACGGGCAGTTCAAGGACCTGTTCGCGGAGGTCTATCAGAATGAGTTCGCCGCCGAATTCGCCGCTGCCGGTATCACCTATGAGCATCGGTTGATCGACGACATGGTTGCCGCCGCCATGAAGTGGGAAGGCGGATATGTCTGGGCCTGCAAGAATTACGACGGTGATGTGCAGTCGGACACGATCGCGCAGGGGTTCGGATCGCTCGGTCTGATGACCAGTGTGCTGATGACTCCGGACGGTCGGACGGTCGAGGCGGAGGCGGCGCACGGTACCGTCACCCGCCATTTCCGCCAGCACCAGCAGGGTAACGCCACCTCCACCAACCCGATCGCGTCGATCTTCGCCTGGACCCGAGGTCTGGCTCACCGGGGTCGGCTCGATGGCACGCCGGCTGTGACAGCCTTCGCAGAGGACCTTGAGCGCGTCTGCATCGCAACCGTGGAGGAGGGCAAGATGACCAAGGATCTGGCCCTGCTGATCGGCCCGGACCAGCCCTACCTGAGCACCGAGGAGTTCCTGGACGCTATCGACCAGAACTTGCAGCGTGCCATGAATGCAGTCCTCAGACCGTGGGCGAGCGGCCCCGGGTGCTGAGCGGAATCCAACCGACCGCAAGTAGTTTCCACCTCGGCAACTACCTGGGGGCGCTGCGGAACTGGGTCGCGCTGCAGGATTCGTTCGACGCCTACTACTGCGTGGTCGACCTGCACGCCATCACGGTGGAACAGGATCCCGCCGTGTTGCGGGAGAACACCCGGGTGTCGTATGCGCAACTGATCGCTGCCGGAGTGGATCCTGAGCGGGCCGCGGTGTTCGTCCAGAGTCATGTCCCGGAGCACGCGCAGCTCGGCTGGGTGATGTCCTGCCTGACCGGTTTCGGGGAGGCCAGCAGGATGACGCAGTTCAAGGACAAGACCGTCAAGCAGGCGGTCGGACAGGCCAGTGTAGGACTTTTCACCTACCCGATTCTGCAGGCCGCGGACATCCTGTTGTACCAGGCGTCGGCGGTTCCCGTGGGAGAGGATCAACGGCAGCACCTGGAACTGACGCGCGATTTGGCGGTGCGTTTCAACAAGCGGTATCGACCGACGTTCGTTGTGCCCAAACCGCACATCGTCAAGGAGTCGGCGAAGGTCCTCGATCTGGCAGATCCGGCAGCCAAGATGAGCAAATCGAGCCCTGCGGGTT
>JAUPKM010000476.1 GCA_030837445.1 Actinomycetota bacterium | reverse complement strand
CCGGGTCGGACCCCGTCAACGGCACCGACCCCACCGGCCTGTGCGTGGCCCGCTACGACGACGGCGCCCTGTGCACGGACGGCACCATCCCCGGCACCGGCTACACCCCCACCGAATACCGCCAACGCACCGACAAACGCCGGAAACAACCCCCCACCGGCGACCGCACCGACACCACCCCCGGAACCGGCCGCCGCGGCGGCGGCCCCGGACGCGACCCCCCCACCGGCCCCGCCACCCCCCACCGCATCGCAGCCCAACACCTCGCCCCCCTGACCGCCGCCATCGACAACGGATGGCCCGTCTTCGTCCCCCAGGCCTACACCCCCTACGAGTTCTGCAAGAACGACAGACTCACCGTGCAAGGCCTGGCCTGCATCCGAGCCCTCGAAGACCGCCCCAGCAACACCCCCGACCCCCACACCATCGCCCAAACCTGCGGTATCGTCCTCACCGCCTGCGGAGCAGCAGACGCCGGCCTCTACCTCACCGAAGGAAACTACCAACAAGCAGCAATAGCCGGCATCCTCACCATCCCCGGCCTCCGCATCATCCAGAAAGGAGCACAAGCACTAAAAGCACTAAGAGCAGCAAGAGCCACAGAAACAGCCGTAAAAACTGAGATAAGCGCAGCGTCTCGACTGGCGACGGTGGGTGGTTGCTTCGTGGCTGGCACTCAAGTCCTTGTTGTAGAAGGGACGAGTAAGGCGATCGAGGACGTCAAGGTCGGTGACAAGGTCACATCCTTTAACTCGGTAGCTGGGCGGCGGGAAGTTCAAAGTGTGACTCAAAAGTATGTCCATGCTGGTGTTGCGACATTTGATGTGGTGGTTAAGGGTCAACGTGTGACAACGACGGCCGAGCATCCATTTTACGTGGTCAGCCGGAGTTGGATACCCGCAAAGAATCTTAAGCACGGTGTAGGTATTCGGTCATGGCGTGGTCGTAGCGCGTGGACTTCGGCTTGAGGTGCTGTGAGGCGGTGCGGTGCCCGTCGTGTGAGGTCCGCGTCGGGTGTCCGGTGTGTGCGTGTCGTGATTGATGTCCTGGCCGTCCAGGTGTTTTTATCTCCTGGTGGGTGCCGAGCCGTTGGTCGTTGATGTCACCGAGGTGACGTCCTGGCGTGAGCGTGCTGAGCGGGCGGAGGAGCGGGCTGAGCTCGCGGAGCAGCGTCTTGAGGTGGCGGAGGCTCGGATCGAGGAGTTGGCCGAGCAGGTTGCGGTGTTGTCGCGGATGTTGTTCGGCCGTTCGTCGGAGAAGGGGTCTGCTGGTGGAGGTGACCCGCGGGGATCGGAGGGGGTCGGCGAGCAGGCCGGCGACACCGATGGGGGTGAGGGTGAGCGGCCGAAGCGTGGGCAGCGTCCGGGCAGTAAGGGGCATGGTCGGCGGGACTACTCGCATCTGGAGTCCCGTGAGGAGATCCATGATGTGCCGCCCGGTCAGCGGGTCTGCCCGGACTGCGGCCGGGAGTTCGAGGCGCTGGGCTCGGAGGGCAGCGAGCAGGTCGACTGGCAGGTGCGGCTGACCCGGATCGTGCACCGGCGCAAGCGGTACCGGCGGGTCTGTTCGTGTCCGGGGCCGCGGACGGTGATCGCGCCGTCGGCGCCGAACCCGATCCCCAAGGGCCGGTTCACCGCCGCGTTCTGCGCCCGGCTGCTCTACCTGAAGTTCGTCCTCGGCCTGCCGGTGCACCGGATCGCGCGGATGCTGGCCGCCGAGGGCCTGGCCGTCCCGGAGGGGACTCTGGCCGGGGTGCTGAAGGCACTGGCCGGGCTGCTGGAACCTGTGGAGACCGCGATCCGGGACCGCAACAGCGCCGCGACGCACATTCATGCCGACGAGACCACGTGGCGGGTCTACGAACAGGTCGAGGACAAGACCGGCCACAAATGGTGGCTGTGGGTGTTCATCGCCGCCGACACCGTCGTGTTCCGGAGGGACGCCACCCGCTCGAACGCGGTGCTGGACGTCCAGTTCCAGATCACCGCCGCCGACCGCGAAGCCGGGGCGTTGCCCGACGGGCGCCGACTGGTGCTGTCCAGCGACTTCTACACCGTCTACCAGTCCCTGGCCCGCCTGGACGGCGTCGAGGCCCTGTGGTGCTGGAGTCACATCCGCCGCTACTTCATCCGTGCTGGTGACGCCCACACCTACCTGGCCGCGTGGCGGGACGCCTGGGTCGCCCGGATCGCCGACCTGTACGTGGCCCACAAGGCGATGGCCGCCGCCGAACCCGCCAGCCCCGGGCACGCCACCGCGACCGCCGCGTTCCAGGACGCCCTGACCGTCATGGACACCGTCCGCCGCCAGCAGGCCACCGGCCCCGGCCTGCACCCGGCCGCCGCGAAGGTACTGGCCACCCTGGACCGCGAAGGGGACGGCCTGGCCCGCCACCGCGACTTCCCCGACCTGGCGCTCGACAACAACCAGAGTGAACGGGCGCTGCGCACCCCCGTCGTCGGCCGCAAGAACTACTACGGCAGCCACGCCGAATGGTCAGCCCACCTGGCCGCCCGGGTCTGGACCATCACCGCCACCGCCGAACGCCACGGCCTCGAACCCCTGACCCACCTCACCGACTACCTCACCGCCTGCGCCCAGGCCAGCGGCAAACCCCTCGGG
>JAUPKM010000067.1 GCA_030837445.1 Actinomycetota bacterium | reverse complement strand
GTCTCGTCGCTTGTGGGCGCCCTGGAAAGCCTCCGCACCGATGGCCTGGTCTACTCCGACACTGCTCGGGACAACATCGTGGCGAGCCGCCTCGCCCCGGCAACCGTCGCGCAGGTCGCCGCTGTGCCCGGCGTCGCCTCGGCCGCTGGCATCGGGACCTTCACCACCCGCACTGCGTTGGCAGGTGTCGATACGGACATCCAGGTGGTCGGTTTCAACCCGCAGGGTCCCGGCACACCAGACGCTCTATCGTCGGGTCGCTTGCCGACAACGGCGCAGGAGACGGCAGTGGATGGCGGTGGGCTGGCCCTCGGGGACCGCGTGGCGTTGACGCCAGGAGGGTCGGAACTGACAGTCGTGGGCTTGTTGCGAGGAGCGCAGTTCAACGCCTCGCCGACGCTCTACGTCGACCTCGAGGCCTACGACGAGGCGGTCCGCGCCGCCAACCCCGGACTCCCATTCGTGCCTCTCAACGCTGTGGCCTTCGAAGTCGAACCGGGCCAAGATGTGGCCGCAGTTGCGGCGGCCGTCGAAGCCGCGGTGACCGGTGTCACGGCCTATCCCAAGTCCGAGGCGGTGGCCCTGATCCCTGGGATCGACTCCATCAGTCAGAGCTTCGGGATTCTCGTTGGTCTCACCTTCATCATCGGCATCGTCGTCATCGGCTTCTTCTTCCTGATCCTCACTGTGCAGAAGCTCAAGGCCTTCACGCTGCTGCGGGCCATCGGCACTTCCACGCGGCGACTTTCTGCCATGGTCGCTTTGCAGATCGTGCTCGTCGTACTCGTGGCATCCGCGATCGCCGTTGGTCTCACGCTGCTGGCCGTGCAGGGTCTCAACACCGGGATCCCGGTGACACTCGACCCGACGCTGATCATTGGCGTGGTCGTTGCGGTGCTGGTCTTCTCGCTGCTCGCCGGGATGCTCAGCATCAGACGGATTGCGAAGATAGACCCGGCAACGGCGGTGGGTGCCCGATGATGCTCGCGTTGAAAGAGGTCCGACGCGGCAAGGCGCGTTTCGCAGCCATCGTCTCAGCCCTCTCACTGATCGTTTTTCTGGTGCTGGTGCTCGGAGCGCTGTCGGACGGCCTGTTCTACGGAGCGACCGGCGCAGTGCGCAACAGCACTGCGACGTCGTACGTGTTCGCCTCCGACGCGGAGGGTTCGCTGGTGCGGTCCCGGCTCGCGGAGAAGGACGTGGCCGCAGTGGCCGCAGTGCCCGGTGTCGAGGCGGCAGGCCCGTTGGGTGTGCTGCTGACGGGCGGCACCGGTCAGCAAGGACCAATTGACCTCGCCGTCTTCGGACTGACAGCCGGCGGCCCTGGTACTCCAAAGACCCTGACCGCTGGTCGGCTTCCCGGTCCGGGTGAGCCAGGCACGGCAGCTGTCGACACCAAGCTCCAGGACTCCGGCGTGGCGCTCGGATCGCAGGTCTCTGTCGGCGGTGTGCCGACAACGGTGGTGGGATTCGTATCCGAGGCCGAATACCAGCTGCAGCCCACCCTCTGGACGGATGTGCAGACCTGGCGGGCGATGCGTGACGCGGTCCGGCCGGAACTGCGCGGTCAGCCGGACGCGATCAACGCAATCGCGGTGACAGGCCCGGGAGTGGATCTGGCTGCAGTGGCAGCCGCCGTCCCGGACACCACTGCGCTTACCGCAGAACAAACCGCCCTGGCGATCCCCGGTGTGGAGCAGCAGCGCTCCACACTCAACTCGATTATCTACACAACCCTGGCCGTGGCTGCCCTTGTTGTCGGCCTGTTCTTCGCCCTGGTGGTGCTGGAGAAGCGGGAGTTGTTCGCGGCCCTGAAGGCGCTGGGGGCCTCGACCGGGAAATTGGGCATCGGCGTGGTCGTGCAGGCGGTGATCGCGTCGATTGCAGGGGTGATCATCGGCACTGTCCTGGCGCGACTGTTCGACCTCATCATCCCGCCCGAGGTGCCGACCTTGTTCCGCACCGCCACTCTCGTCACCATCGCCGTGTTCACTGTCGTGGCAGGCGTCGTCGGCGCGCTGTTCTCGTTGCGTCGGATCGCCAAGATCGACCCCGCCACTGCCATTGGAGGAGCCCTATGACCCACGACCCGGACGATCCCGTGCTGGCGGCCACCTCAGCAGTCCCCGATGGCCCCGGCGAGGCCCCGGCCATCGACGCTACCCACCACACGGCCGCACTGTTATCGGTCACCGACGTGCGCAAGGTGTACGGCACCGGCCACACCGAGGTCGTCGCCGTGGCCGACGCCACCATGGCGGTGGATCAAGGTGAGTTCGTGGCGCTGTTGGGGCCGTCTGGCTCCGGCAAGACCACCCTGATCTCCATCATCGGTGGGCTTCTTTCACCCACGACGGGGAGCGTCCAACTGGGAGACACTGACGTGACCTCCCTCAGTGCGAAGGAGCTCACCCGTTTCCGTGCGGAGCGGGTGGGCTTCGTGTTCCAGTCAGCCAATCTCGTGCCGTTCCTGACGGCCCGGGAGAACCTCCTCTACGTGGCTTCGCTGATCAAGGGTGGCTCGCGGAAGGCCGCCCAGGCACGCGCCGATCAACTGCTCGAGGAGCTCGGTCTCGCCGAACGCGGCCGTAACCTGCCCGAGCAACTCTCCGGCGGCGAGCGGCAACGGGTGGCCATCGGGCGGGCTCTGATGAACGACCCGGACCTGGTGCTGGTCGACGAGCCGACCGCCGCCCTGGACACTGCCCTGGGCCGGCAGGTGGTTGAACTGTTGCGGCGGGAGGTCAAGTCGCGCGGTAAAACCGGCATCATGGTCACCCACGACCTGCGGATGGTCGAGTACACCGACCGAGTGTTCGAGATTCTCGACGGCGAACTCACCCATGTCGAATCACCCAGCGCCCTGAGCCACTGAGCGAGTCCGGTCCCACTTGTATCGCGTTGTCTGACGAACCCCTCGGGTGCGTCGTCCTGGTAGCTGGTGACGGCACCATCGTCGATATCAGTCCTGCTGCCGAATCGCTCCTGGGTTGGTCTCCCGACGAAATCCGTGGCAAAGCGATAGATGTGTTGCTCCCAGAACCTGTTCGCACGCAGCATTCACGTCACGTTTCGGATTTTCTGGCCGCCTCTGAGCGACCAGCTACGCGTCGGCTTCACCCGGTAGCGCTTCATCTTGATGGTCGCGAAATTCCGGTGGACATCGAACTGCGCCCGCTACTCTTTCACGGCGATCGCTACGTTGCGGCCGTGCTGACAGACGCCTCCACGGATCGCTCTGCGCGACTCATTGCGGAAGCGCATACCGGCACCGCAATCGGTCAGGAACTCCAATCCGTCGACGGGCGGTTCCTTGAGGTCAACTCGGCTTCTTGCCAACTCGTCGGCTACGAAGAAGCAGAACTCCTCCACATGCGAATACAAGACGTACTGCATCCCGACGACCTCGCGATTCGCCAGGACGCCATTGCGAAACTGTTGACCGGTGCCGAGACGAGTGTTGCCATTGAAGTTCGAATATTGCGCAAAGGGGGCGCGGAAATTTGGGTGCGCAAGTGCCTCACCCTCATTCGTGGAACTTCTTCCAGGGTCGATCTAATCCTGTCTCAGTCGGTAGACATCACCGACGAAAAGAAAGTCCGCCACGGTGTACCGCAGGATCTGCTCTCCGATATCGGTGTCGCGTACCACCAGTTGCGGAGCGGCAGTGTCGCCACACTGCAGCAGCCGCTGGCAGATCTCGGGGCAAGTGCCCGGCCTGATGCTGGGCTCGACCTTCCGGTGGCTAGGACCCGTTGGCTGGAGCGCGCGCGGCAACGCCGGCTTCCAGGTCAGCCAGGAGATCCAGCAGCCCGGCCGCCTCCCAGGTGCGGTTGCGTTGCCCGCGCGATGCCCGCGTTACGACTCCCGCGGTCTCCAACTGACGGAGAGCCTCGTTGACGACGGCCTTGGTCCGTCCGGTGGCGGCAACGGCTGCGGGGACGGAGATCATCGGATGTGCGGGCAGCACACCGATCAGCGTCCAGGCGACGGAGTCCGCGCGAGGATTCGAGGACTCGCGCAGTGTGGCCCGCCATCGGTCTTGCAGGCCTTCCACCCGACCGAGGTAGGCGGTGGCGAGTTCGGCGGATTGAGCGGTCGCCGCAGCGAACGTCGTGAGCCACCCCCCGATGTCCCCGAGCGCATAGGCATCCAGCCCAGCGATGTAGGTGCCCTTGTCGCCGGCCAGCACGACGCTGATCGGTGGCACATACATCGGGGCTAGCCCGCGCCGCATGAGCACCACGTGGATCAGTGCCCGTCCAGCGCGTCCGTTACCGTCCATGAACGGTTGGATGACCTCGAACTGCGCGTGCACTAGTCCGTCCTGGATCACCGGGGGCAGGACGTCATCATTGATGGCCGAGCACATCTCCTCCAG
>JAUPKM010000475.1 GCA_030837445.1 Actinomycetota bacterium | reverse complement strand
CGAGCGATTCATCGTCGAACCCTGGGACCTCGCCAGTCTGCTCGCCACCCGCTCTCACCCACTTGACGGAATGGGCGGTGCGGGTCGCCCCAGGGCCGCGTGGCTCGCCTTCGACGATCCCCGCCCGGTGATCTCCGCTGCGGCAACGCAGATCCGGGACTCCGTCCGCACCCGGATGCGGGGTTCTTGATAACCTGACGCGCACGGGAGCGAGATCCCGTCGCACGAAATTCCAGCATCCGGATCGAATTGAGACCATGCGGCCACATGCGGTATTGACCGGCGGCGCAGGGTTTCTGGGCTCGCACATCGCCGAACGCCTGTTGACCCGCGACGTCGATGTCACCGTCCTCGACAACTTTTCCACCGGCACCCCCGATAACATCGCCCACCTGCAGGGCCACAACGGATTTCGACTGATCGAAGCCGATGTCTCGAACTACATCTCGGTACCGGGCCCGGTCGACTACGTGCTGCATTTCGCGTCACCCGCCTCGCCGGTCGACTACGCCGAGTTGCCGATCCAAACCATGAAGGTCGGCTCCCTGGGAACCCACAACACATTGGGCCTGGCGATGGAGAAAGGCGCCCGCTACCTGCTGGCGTCCACCTCGGAAGTCTACGGCGATCCGCTGGTCCACCCCCAACCCGAAAGCTACTGGGGCAACGTCAACCCGGTCGGGCCTCGCGGCTGCTACGACGAAGCCAAGCGGTTCGCAGAGGCCCTGACGACCGCGTACCGGACCAAGCACGGCGTCAACACAGCGATCATGCGGATCTTCAACACCTACGGACCGAGAATGCGGCCCAATGACGGCCGGGCGATCCCCAATTTCATCACGCAGGCCCTCGGCGGCCTGCCGCTGACGGTCCAGGGCGACGGCCGCCAGACCCGATCGGTCTGCTATGTCGACGACCTCGTCGACGGGGCGCTGCGGCTGTTGTTCTCCGATACTTCCGGATCGTTCAAGCCGGCTACCAGCTCGTGTATCTGCCGTCCGCGTTCGTACACCATCGGCATCGCGCCGACTATGACGCATTGCGGCACCAGTTCTACACCTACGGTGTCGGTTTCACCGCGTACCTGACCAAGCTCGTCACAGCTAATCCGCTGGACGGCCTGCGGCTCGTCGCGCGAATCCCGGCGGCGGTGGCCTTTGCCCGCCGCAACCAGGAGTCCGGCACGTCCTCACCCGGGCCTCAGTCTCCGGGACCCCAATACCCGGCCGAACTGACCAAGGTCGAGCGGAAGGGCCGGCTCTATGGTCCGCTCGCGTACGTGCGGAGCAGACTGCACTACCGCCGCACTCTCCGCAACGATCGGCGCGCGGCCATCGCGCGGCCGGGGAACTGAACCCCGCTAGACCGGATAACCCTCGGGGTTCTGCCGCTGGAAATTCCAGGCGTCTCGACACATGTCCGCCAAGTCGCGGCGGGTGCGCCAACCCCACTCCCGATCGATGTTGGCGGCGTCGGCGATCAGACTCGCGACGTCGCCCAACCGCCGGCCGGCGATCCGGTGCGGGATCTCCTTGCCGCAGGCTTTCGAGAACGCCGCGACCAGTTCCAGCACGGACACTCCCGATCCGGTTCCGAGATTGAAAACCCGGAAACCGTCCCGGTCGTCGAGGTGTTCCAGCGCGACCCGGTGGGCGTCTGCCACGTCCACGACGTGGATGTAGTCCCGGATCGCGGTGCCGTCCGGCGTGGGGTAGTCGTCGCCGAAGACACTCAACTCGGTGAGGCGTCCCACAGCGATCTGCGACAGGTACGGCATGACATTGTTCGGGACGCCGAGCGGATCCTCGCCCAGCCGTCCGGTGGGGTGGGCACCGATCGGGTTGAAGTATCTCAGCGCGATCACCGAGAGTTCGGGGATGTAGACGCAGGCCTGGGACAGCACCTGCTCGCACATCCACTTCGACAGCGCGTAGGGGTTCGTGGGGTTGGCCGGGTCGGCCTCGGACAACGGGGCCGCGGAACTGTCACCGTAGATGGAGCACGACGAGGAGAACACCAGCCGCGTCACCTCGTGCTGGTGCATGGTCCTGATCAGGTTCGTGGTTCCACCGATGTTGATGTCGAAGTACTCCAGCGGAATCTGCGTCGACTCGCCGACCGCCTTCTTGGCCGCGAAGTGGATCACCGAGTCGATCGGGTGCGCCTCGAACACCGCGGACAGCCCGGCGCGATCCCGCAGATCGACCTCGTAGACCGCGAATGACTTCCCGGTGATCTCCCGCACCCGGTCGAGTGCGCTGGGGTGGCTGTTGGAGTAGTCGTCGATCACCACGACGTCGTTTCCGGCTTCGAGCAGTTCGACACAGGTGTGACTGCCGATGAATCCGGCCCCACCGGTCACCAGGACAGTTTCGGGCTTCATGGTCCGGGAACGCTCCTTGCCATCATCATTGCCGTCGTCGTTGCACTGTCAGGGCGACTGTTCGCCGCGATTGCGCCGCGTCGAGTTGATAGCGTAGCGCCCACGGTCGCGCGACTGAGGCGCGAAACTGAAGTACGAGAAACTCGAGGAGATATCTATGCGGCCACATGCGGTACTGACAGGTGGCGCCGGTTTCCTGGGCTCCCACATCGCGGAACGCCTGTTGGCGCAGGATGTGGACGTCACCGTCCTCGACAACTTCTCCACCGGATCGCCCGACAATGTCGCGCACCTGCAGGGCCACAACGGTTTTCGGCTGATCAAGACCGATGTCTCCAATTACATCT
>JAUPKM010000474.1 GCA_030837445.1 Actinomycetota bacterium | reverse complement strand
GGTGATCTCAGCGGGACCATCTTCGACCTGAGCGGCGAGATCCTCGATCTGTCGGTCGGGACGGAGTCTCTCGACGGGAGCATCGGCGTCCAGGAGAGCGGGCCGCGCACGACGGTCACCCTCGCCACCGACGTGCTGTTCGCCTTCGGGAAGGCCGATCTGACGCCCGCCGCGCGGGTGCGGATCACGCAGGCCGCGGACGAGCTGCGCAGGGCGAAGGCGATGGGCGTCGTGACGGTGGCCGGGCACACCGACCACGTCGGGACCGCGGCCCACAACCAGTCGCTGTCGCTGCGCCGGGCGCAGGCCGTGGTCGCGGCCCTCCAGCCGGCGGTGTCCGGACTCGGAGTGACCCTGTCCCCCCAGGGGCACGGGTTCGCCCGGCCTCTCGTCAGCGAGAAGACGGCGAAGGGCGCCGATGATCCGGCCGCCCGGGCCCGGAACCGCCGCGTCGAACTCACCTTCTCGGGGATCAAACAGTTAGGAACGTTTCCCGGGACGGGCCGCCGTCCCGGGAAGGCCCCTCCGCTCCGGAAAGGACCGTGGCCGTCAGAGGGCGTGGGTGTTCCGGCTGGTGGCGTGTCCCTTGGCTCGAAGCCGCATGACCTCGCTGCGGGCGAAGGCGACCCGTTTCGTCGTGGCGCCGTCAGCCGTGCCCAGCTCGTTGACCAGGTCGAAGACGGCGGTGAGCACCTGCCCCCGACCCCGGCGTCCCGGGCGCCTCCGGCGACCGGGGGAGCCGCCGGATCGCAGGTAGCACTTGCGCTCCTTCTTCGTCCCGGCGACGGCGGCCAGTTCGGCCTCAGTGACGACCCCGCGCGCCTGTTCCGGCGCGAGCAGGTACCGGATGAAGCCCCGCTCCCCCGCGACGGCGTGCCTGAAGACCGCTCCGCAGATCACCAGCGCCGTCACCGGAAGCAGGATCAGGAGCGCCGACATCATGATCTGTGCCGCGGTCCCCTCGCCGAACAGGGCGCCCGGCAGCGCACCCATGCCGTTCCAGAGAAAGTGAAGGCCCATGGCGGTGATGATCAGCCCGAGACCGCGGAAGATCTTGCGGGGCTGGGCGGAGAGCCCGACGAGGTAGGCCAGACCGGTGCAGAAGATCGCCGAATACAGGATGTGACCGGCGACTCCCGTGCTGGTGCGCAGGATGAAGATCTTCATGATCGACCCGAGCTGGTCGACGCCGAAATTGGCGGCGGCGGCGTTCTCGGCGTAGTGGATGTCCTCAAGGATCTGGAAACCCAGACCGAGGAACGCTCCGAGGATGAACCCGTCGAAGGCCGTGCACACGACATGAGGTGCCATCGAGACGAGAAGCACCAGGCCGAGTCCCTTCGACCACTCCTCGACGAGGGGCGCGCTCAGGGCCGCGGTCCAGGTGTTGGCGAAGAGCTGCCCGAAGTGCTTGGCCAGCAGTTCGCCGATCGCGGTGTTGGCCGGCAAGGACAACACCATGGTCGCCGCGAAGGCTCCCCAGACGAAGGCCGCGAGTCGCAGCCGCGTCGGCTGTGCCGCATACCGGTCGATGCGCTGCGTGAACCACCAGAAGATCACACCGTAGACCGCGAAGACGCCTGAGGAGACGGTGATGGCCGGTGCGAGGTAGTTCAGGGATTCGATCGTGTTCTGGAGCCAGCTCAGGGCACCCCACGTCACCAGCGCGGCCCACGTCCAGAAGGCAAGGTTGCGCCGTTGGAACAGTTGGACCGAGGCGCCCCAGCCGGTGGCGGCGATCGCCTGCTCCCGGTAGCCGTCCAGAACGGCCAGCTCGTCCGTACCCCTGACGGTCAGGGGCTCTGCCGGTGCCATGTCGGTCAACGCGCGGCCTTTCCCTCGAAGTTCAGGCTCTTGATCATTGAGGTGACGTCCTCGGACTCGACTCCGGAGGTACCGGACGGGCCACGGACCATGATTTTCACCCCGGTGCCGTTGCGGGCGAATGCCACCAGAACGTCTTCTGACGAGGCGCCGCGGAAGCGCACCATCATGCCGTGCTCCCCCCTCGCCGAGGTGATCTGAACCGGGGCGCTGGCCGCCTTCCGTTCGGCGGAGCCGCCGAGCGAGCTCTGGCTCTTCATGATCTGATCGAGCAGGGCCCGGGAATCACCGGAGAACGTCCCCGTGCCCACGGTGAGCCCGATGTCACCGTGGACGAGCCGGGCCCCGGGCGGCGGATTCGCCGACTGCCCCGTGCGCAGTCCTGATTCAACGTTCCAGCCCTCGATCGGCGTGATCGTGACATCGCCCGACAACGCCATCACCTCACCCGGGCGCACCGGGTCGTTGAAGGCGGTCGCGTCATCGACCGCGGGGATGGCGAAGTGGAGGAGCAGGGTGACCACGACCAGGAGCAGGGCCGGGACCGCGGTGCGCCGGTCGAAACCGGCGAAGCGCTGATCGACGGGTACCCAGCCCGGTGGTGGGTGCTCCGTGCCGCTCAGCGGGGGCGCGGACGCGGTGTAGGCGGTCAAGGTGGTGTCCTCCCGAGTGACGATGCGCCTGCCGCCCGGCCGGATCCTTTTCGCGAAGCCGGGAGTCGGGTGATGACAGGGAACAGAACGTTGTTCCGTGGCGCTCGATGTCCCGAAAGAGTAGAGGTGCGACAGGACGCCGAATACCGTGAGCCCGGTATCGACGGCAATCTCTAGACCAACGGCCCGGGAACCGTCCTGGGTACCCCTACCAAAGTCGAACGCGCCGCCACCAAGGATGGAAGCACTGGACGAAGACCGGCGAAGATCGACGGCGCCGTGGACTCCGGCGATCATGAGCGGTGTCGGTGCGAGGGACGGCCGGAGACCCCGCGACCCGAACCGGCCCACCTGCCCGGGACCGCGATCGCATCGTCGCTGATTCGCTGGTTCGCGGATCCCGGGGGTCAAGGGGCGAACGCGTCCGGCCGAAGATCAAGGCATGGGAGAATACGGAGCCGTTGGCGGGATCGATCGGGAGAAGGTCGGCGTTCACGTCTACCGGGATGGTTCGGGACATTGGTGCGCTACGTTCGGGATCTACCTTCCGGGTATCACCTCGTCAAAGGGGTACGAGGTGAGGGCGCGGATCATCCACGAGCGTGACCAGTTTGTTCACAAAATCGAACCGAAGTCTTTCGCGTTGACTCCGAAGAACGACAGTGCGCTGGATCGGTGGGGTACTACCGTCGATCTCACATCTGTGCGGGACGGGAACTTCGGTGAGGAAGGTTCGTACCGTTACTGGTTCCAGCTCCTCCGTCACGGCAAGATAGTTACCAGCAGTTTCTGTGATCCCTTCGCGACGAGGTCCGGAACGGGGGCGCAGTCGGCGTTCGTCCTGGACAGCCAGTCGCTTCCGTTCGGCTGGTCCGACATCGGGTTCCAGGTGCCGGAGGTCGATGATCTCGTTGTGTACGAGATGCATGTCGGGGAATTTAACGGTACGTTTGACGGCGCCGCCCAGCAGATCGACTATCTGACCGGTCTGGGCGTGAATGTTCTCGAACTCATGCCTTTCACTAATATCAAGGAGGATATTGACTGGGGGTATACTCCCCTCGGGTACTTCGCCCCGGAAGACCGCTACGGTGGTCCGGAGGGTTTGAAGCGGCTCGTCAACACCTGCCATGAGCGTGGCGTAGCGGTCATCCTTGACGCGGTGTACGCCCATGCTCACCCGGAATTTCCCTACAACCTTGTGTACGAGACATCCGGTGAGTGGAACCCCATGATGGGGACCTTCGCGGGTGAGTTCTTCAGCCGTCCGGGGACGGACTACTCGAAGGAGTTCACCCGGGACTACTTTCTTCTGGTGAACCAGTACTGGCTCGATGAGTACCACATCGACGGGTTCAGATACGATTATGTCCCCGGCATGTACGACGGCCCGGTCGGCCAGGGATATTCGGATCTCGTGTACCGAACGTACAGGGTGTCGCAGAACTTCGGGGATTTCCGTCGTTTCGAGGCGTCCGGCTACCGCAGCCGGATCATCCAGTGCGCCGAGCATCTGCCCAACGGTCCCGAGATCCTGTCGAGCACCTACTCGAACACCTGCTGGCAGAACGGGCTTCTCGACGAGGCTGCCGCTCAGGCGAACCAGCCGGTCAGAGTGTCTTTCGCGCACCAACTCGACCCGGAGCTGAAGGGATACCCGAACGTCTACTCCAATCCCGTCACCAACGAGAAGATTCCGGTCGCCCCGTTCCAGTACCTGTGCTCGCACGACAATCCGCGACTGATCAACAGGTTTGGATCCGATCCGGAACGTGACATGATCGGCGAACCTTACGGGGATCGCGATCTGTTTTACAAGACCCAGCCCTACGCCATCGCCATGTATACGGCGAAAGGCATCCCCATGCTGTGGGAGGGGGAAGAGTTCGGGGAGAACTGGAACGTTCCCTCGTTCGGGCTCGGCCGCGTTCTGTTGAGCCGCCCGCTGCACTGGGAATACTTCTACGACGGGAACGGCAGGGCGTTGGTCGATCTGTACCGGCGGCTCGGGACCTTGCGGAAAGGTCTGCCAGCGCTGAAGAGCCGCGGCTACTTCTACTACTACGACGACTACCTCCAGCGGAACGACGGCATAATCTCGTTCCGCCGGGAGGCCATCGGGGCGAACGGCGAGTCGACCCAGAGTGTCATTGTTATGCTCAATTTCTCCGACCACGACGTGGACGCGTGGGTGCCGTGGCCGAAGGCGGGAACCTGGGTCGAGCAGATCGACGCGCAATACCTCCATCCCCGCCCGTCGGTGAGTGTCGCTCATGATGGTCAATGGGTCCCGGCCAAGATCCCGTCCAACTACGGAGGAATCTACCTCCATCAGTGAGCCTCTCCGGCGTGACAGCTTCGTGACGGTGTGTGGCGTTCGAAGTACCGCAGCCACACCCTCGCAACCACCGGATTGTTGAGCTCCGCTACGATTCCCTGCGCGTCAGGGGCCGGTGGCCGCCGACGACACAGCTGGCTCGGGGGAACGGGGAGAACGTGACGGCGGCGAACGATTCGATGAAAGACGCGCCTGCTGAAGTTCGTGCGATGGCGAACCTGACTCCCGCGCAGGCGCATCAGGCGTTGGCCAGGCAGCCCGGCGTCCGCATGCTTCGGTTCCTCGGGCCTGGGTTTGTCGCCTTGGGTCTCTTTCAGCTACTGATCATGGATGCCCTGGTTAGCGCGATGGCATCCGTCATCATCGGTGTGATGACGGCGCTTCTGGGGGTGGAGACCCTGCGTCGTTCCGCGCGCAACGTCGTCCAGTACTGCGGTCCTGGGACCGAGTGGGTGGTCACGGCCGACAGCATCACCATGACCACCCAGCACGGCACGTCCACCTCGTTCTGGAGCGCCGTCACCCGGGTCGAGGCGTTGCCGTTGGTCGTCCTCTTCCACATGATCGGACGCGGGATGATCATGCTTCCCCGGGCCGCGCTCACCGCCGCGGACCTGTCCCTGCTCGACGGTTGGGTGCGCTCCGCGAACCTCCCCGTCAAGGGAGACCTCGCCGCGCCCACCGCCTGAGGGCACCGTTCGTGGGCGACATTCCAGATCGTCCCCCGTGACG
>JAUPKM010000473.1 GCA_030837445.1 Actinomycetota bacterium | reverse complement strand
GAGTTGGCGGCCAAACTCCCCGGCAGTGGGCTGCGGTTCCCGCTCGCGCTGAGAGAATCTGAAGCGACCGAACGCCAACTGGTGCGGACCGTGCTCGCGGTAGATGAGACTTCCCAGTCCATGACATTTGCCGGGGACATTCCGCAAGGATGGTGTGCCCAGTTGATGCGGGCGAGCTCTGACCAGTTGCTCGACGGCGCCGAGGAGGCCGCTGTGGCAGCCGCGCCGGAGGCCTCCGCCGGACCCGTGCTCGCCGTGGCCATCTCGTGTGTGGGTCGCAGAATGGTGCTCGGCGAGGGCGCCGACGAGGAAGTTGAGGCCACATTGGGCTCATTACCGGAGGGGTCCGCGCAGGTCGGTTGCTACTCCTACGGGGAGTTGTCCCCGGTGGCGACCGGACCCTGCGAATTGCACAACCAGACGATGACCCTGACCACCTTCCGCGAGAACTGACACCGTGACCGGAGCGGATCCTCTGCACCCAACCCTCAGCCGTCAACTGAAGCGGCTGGGTCTCACACCTGACGAACCGCCCGCGGAGGCGGCCGGTTGGCGGGCGCTACTCACCCGGGTGGATACCGCCTACGAGGAGAGTCGGCAGGACCTTTACCTGCTGCAGCGATCTCTGGGCGTGGTCTCAGCGGAGATGGCCGCCCTCAACGAGGAACTCAAAGCGCGAGCCGAGTCCCGAGTCCGCGCCCAGCGGGATCGGCTGGAAGCGATCATCAGCGCGCTGACGGACGGATTCTGCAGTCTGGATCTGACCGGCTCCCTGCTGACGCTGAACCCGGCGGCCGCTGAGTTGCTGGCCGGAATCGACACCGGCGAGCCAGTTCTGCAGCGCTTTCGACTCGGCCCCGAAAGTGGCGAGCTTGGCACGACCCAGACCGCCGTCAAAGTCTTGGCCGAACTCCGCAACGGGGTCCGCTACCGGGACGAGAGCGCCGTGCTGTTGTCACCGGACGGAACGGAGATTCCGATAACGCTGTTGCTCTTCCCGATCACGGAGGGCGGTGAGGTTACCGGCGTCGGGGTCACCTTCCGCGATATCAGTGACCGCGTGGCAACTGACAGGCGACTGCGACGGCTGGCCATGGCCGTCGATGCGAGCGCCGACGCCATCTACATCACTACCCCGGACGGCCGGATCGAGTACGTCAATGCCGCGTTCGGCCAGATCACCGGCTGGCCAGCGGAGGCGATCCTGGGCGAGAACACCCGCGTCCTGCAGGGTGGCCGGACAGATCCTGCCATCTACCAGGAGATGTGGAGCCGCCTGGCGGCGGGTCAGGTGTGGAGCGGGCGACTTCAGAACCGCAGGTACCTACCCGGCGCGCCCGCCGATGATTCTCATGCGCAGCTGTACTGGGTGCAGTCAACAATCGCTCCCTACTTCGACGAGAAGGGTGCCCTGCTCGGCTATGTCGCCCTGCAGCGCGATATCAGCGACCTGGTGGCGGTTGAGCGACAGCGGATCGTCAACGAGCTCGCCGCCAGGCTTCGAGTTGACGTCGGCGCTGCCCTGGATGCCGCCGGGCCTGTCGCGGAACGTGTCGGTGCCGCCCTGCAGGTGCTGGTCGATGGACTGCCGGAGGACGGCGGCGGGGAGTGGACTGCGGCTCTGCGGATTGTTGAAGGCGACGATAAGCCTGCTCGGGAATGCGCCCGGGGATACGCCGGCGACGGTTGGCTGGACATCGTCGAGCACGCCATCGGCGGCCCGCTGGAGCGAATCACGCAGTTCCGCCGGTTCGGCCCGGATCAGCAGAGTGAAGACCGCGGCGCTGCGATGGGCCTCGTGGTACCGCTCAGCCCTGAGAGCCGGGTGACCGGCCACTTGTCGCTCTTCGCTGCCGAGCCCTTCCCCCGCGACGCCGCCCTGAAGGCAGCGTTGCTGGCTATCGCGGACATGCTTGGGCTGTCAATCGCGGAGGATCGCGCGGCCCGAGCCGCCGATTTGGCCCGAATTGCCGCTGAAGATGCGGACCGCGCGAAATCCCAGTTCCTGGCCAATATGAGCCATGAAATTCGCACCCCCATGAACGGCATGCTGGGCATGCTCGACATGCGCGGGTTCACCGAAATGGATGACCGGCAACGCGAGTATGTCTCGATCGCCCAATCCTCGGCGGAGATGCTGCTGACCGTCATCAACGACATCCTCGACTTCTCCAAGATAGAGGCGGGAAAGGTGCAGCTGGAGGACATCCCGTTTGATGTTCGGGAGATGACCGAGGAGGTCACCGCGCTTTTCAGTGCCCAGGCCGCCAGCAAGAACCTGGAACTGTCTTGCTATGTGCAGACCGACATGCCCACCGCCGTCCGCGGGGACCCGACCCGGCTCCGACAGGTGCTCTCGAACCTCCTCGGCAACGCGTTGAAGTTCACCAGCGCTGGCGAGGTGGCGATCCGACTGGTAGCCGCGGAAAGTGCCGATGGATCACCCCTACTGCGGTTCGACATCTCCGATACTGGCATTGGAATGGGACCTGAAACCCTGGCGCACCTCTTCGACTCCTTCACTCAGGGTGATGCCAGCACCACCAGACGGTTCGGCGGCACGGGGCTCGGCTTGACCATCTCCCGCGAGCTGATCACGCTGATGGGCGG
>JAUPKM010000066.1 GCA_030837445.1 Actinomycetota bacterium | reverse complement strand
TGCCAACGACTCGTCGCCCTTGGAGCAACCCGGCTGCGTCGCCACGAGCCAGCCCCGCCGATGAGCGCGGGACACATCGTGATGGCGGATCCTGAGGGTAACGAGTTCTGTCTGGACTGACGTGTGATCCGTTCCACGTGGACCGAATCGTCGCCTTTCGACCGACCGCGTCGCATGCAAGTGGCGGTCACGGCTGAGGTGGGAGTCATCCAACCGTCAGAGGTCATTGCCTGCGTAGGACTGATTGAAGCTCTTGTTGGCCAGCGGGAAGTCGGGCACGATCGTGTCGGCAAGCGCCACCCCGAGGGCCGGCCAATTCAGAAACGACGGGTCGACGATCTTCACGCTGGCCAAAGTTCCGTCGGCGCGGAACTCCACCCGGTGAGCGATACGACCGCGCCAACCCTCGACCAGCCCAAGCCCCGAGGTGCGCGCAGACGACCGCGCGGCCGCAGTCCCTGCCGCTGGTACTGACCGACCGACTCGCAACTCCTCGGTGATGTCCTCGAGCAGTCGGAGCGAGATCGCCAGCTCGCCAACCCGCACGCGATAGCGGGCAAGGGCGTCACCGGCTTTCTCGATGGTGACCGCGAAACTAGTGGGTAGCTCACAGAAGGCATGATCGCGCCGCGCGTCCATGTCGATTCCGCTCGCCCGCGCGACGTATCCCAGCGTGCCGAGGTCGAGGGCGGCCTCCATGGGCAGGATCGCCGTCCCAGAGAATCGGTCGAGGACAGTTCGGTTGCCCAGCGTGACTGCGACAAGTTTCTGCACTTGATCCGCGATGGATCGCAGGAAATCCCGGTCTGGCAAGGCACTGGCGTGGGCCGTTCCGATGCCGATCCCGCCCCGGAGCAATCGGTGGCCGGTGAGATGGTCGTTCAGCCGCAGCATCTCCTCCCGTAGGCGTTGTGCGTGGCTGTTGGCGAAGCTGAAGCCCACATCATTGGCCATCGCTCCGAGGTCACCTAGGTGGTTGTAGACGCGTTCGAGCTCCAGCAGCATCGCCCGAACCAACTGGACGTTGTCGGGAACAGGCATGTCGAGAGCCTCTTCAACCGCGAGGCAGAAGGCGAGGGTGTGCCCAACCGCCGTGTCCCCACTCACCCGCTCCGTCAGCTCGATCGCCTGCGCCGGGGTACGTCCGACGAAGAGGCGCTCGATCCCGCGGTGCAGGAACCACAACCGCGCCTTCATACGCAAGATGGTTTCGCCCACCACCGAGAAGCGGAAGTGCCCCGGCTCAATTAGGCCGGCATGGACGGGACCAACTGGAATCTCATACACCCCGGCGCCTTGCACAGGAGTGAATGGATACTCACCGGCGTCATCCTCAAAGGCGGGGACCATCCCCGGTTCCGCAACCATCGGGTACCAGCCTCGTGGCCAGTGACCGTGCCGCACCAGCCGATAGGGCATCGGATGACCCGATGGCGTCACACCGAACAGGTCGCGGATCTCCCGTTCGAACCGCCCGAGCGGGTAGCTGAGATCAGCCGCACTGGGAAATTCACCACCCGCCGCAACGCTGATCTGCACCTCAACGCGAGCGTCGTCGACCGCACGAACCATCGCATAACTGATCTGAACCCGGTCGCCCACCAGCCGAGCCGACACCAGGGCGACAGCGAAGCCATCATCCAACAGGCCGCTCAGGGTCGCCCGAAGCAGGTGCACCGACACCACTCGGCTCGACCGCCTCGGAGCCGCCGACTCGCCGGTCATCTTCGCACCGTCAGCAGTTGTCCGGCAGCGTCCAGCAGTGCCGGTAGGGGGCCGACCGCGAAGCCGACAACGATGGCCGCCCCGAAAGCCGCCACGATTGGCAGTTGTCGTCCGAACCCGGCGCGGGCCCGACGACCATCCGACGTTTCCGGTTCAACGCGGGGGTCGGTAACCCCAAGTGTCATGTGGGCCCCGAGTCGCACAATCGCGGCGAACACGACCAGCAGCAACAGGACAGCCACGGCGACCACCCAACCGAGCCCCGCCTCCACACCGGCAAACGCGATCGCCACTTCAGTGAAGAAGAGACTGAACGGTGGAAGGCCGAGCAGCGCGACGAGACCGACAATGAGGGGGGATGCCAAGTCGGGTCGACGACTGGCGAGTCGTCGAATAGCCGGGATGCTCGCCGTTCCCTCTGCGACCAGGATCCGTCCCGACACCACGAACAAACTTGACTTGACCAACCCGTGGCCCAGTACATGGAGCAGGGCAGCAGTGATCGCCACCGGCCCCCCGATTGCGGCGGCCAGCGCGACGATCCCCATGTGTTCGACACTCGAGTACGCGAGCATCCGCTTGAGGTCGCGTTGCCGGATCAGTAGTAGCCCCGCGACTGCCAGCGACGCGAGGCCGGCCGCGATCAGGATGCCACGCAGGAACTGTGGCCCCACCACCTCGTCCACCACCGCCTGGACCCGCAGAATCGCATAGAACGCCACCGACAGCAGCACGCCGGACATCAGGCCGGAGACCGGTGCAGGGGCTTGACTGTGCGCGTCTGGCAACCAACTGTGCATCGGTGCCAGGCCGACCTTGGTCGCGAATCCGAGCACCATCAGGCCGCCTGCAAGTCGCATCAGGGACGGGTCCAGCCCCGTGACCTGACCGCTGGCCAGAGCCGCCCAGGACAGTGTCGGTTGTTCGGCCGCCAGCGTGGCCGTGTACAGCAGCACCACCCCGAGGAATGCCAATGCGATTCCCGCCGACCCCAGAATCACGTATTTCCAGGCGGCCTCCAGCGAACGCCGGGATCCCTCGTGGCCAACCAGAAAGGCGGTCGCCACCGTGGTCGCCTCAATCGCGACCAACAGGACGCCGAGGTTGTCGGTCAGCACCGCCAGGGACATGGCCCCAAGAAAGAGACCCACGAGCGAGCCGTAGGTCCAGTCCCGACCGGCTCCGAAGCCAGCCCAGGAAGCCACCAGTCCGACACACCCGATGACCACCAGCATGAATGCCGACAGCGCATCCGCAGCAAGCAGCCCGCCCAGCGCGGTGGGGTGCTGTCCGGCCAGGACTGCCGCAGAGAGCAGCAAGGCACACCCGAGGATGCCGACCGACGAGATCACGCCGACCCAGCGCCACAAGCCGGTGGCACGCGCAACCGCAGCCAGCAGACCCGTGGCCACGCAGAGCGCCACCGGTAACACCAACGCAAGAGTCGCCATCAGTCGTGCAACTCCCGTAGATCGTCAAGGTCGACCACACCCGCTGCCGCCATCCTGTTCGTGACGACGTAGAGGATGAGAACGATCAGGAGGACGTCGAGTGAGACGCCGATTTCGACCACCAACGGCACACCGCCGACAGTCAGGAAAGCGATGGCCGCGATGCCATTGTCAAGCACGACGAAACCCATGACCTGACCGACAGCGTGCCTTCGGACAAGCAACAACAGGAAGCCGATGAGTACCAGTGCAAACCCCACCGCCAGAGTTCCCGCGGCCGGTCCCGGCGCGAGCGCGGCGACCGGCTGAGCCACCAAGTAGGCCACTGTGGTCAGCAGCGCTGCCCACAGGAGTGCGGCGGTGGTGTTGATGAGGGGAACCTCTGCGCGAGAACTGGGCCTCGAGCGCGCGGCCCGGGCCAGCACCAGTGGGATGAGTACCCCCTTGATCACGACGATGCCAGCCGCAATCGCCAGCAGTTGCCACTCGCCTTCGAAGATCCCGATCGCGGCAGCCAATCCGGCGACGGCAATTCCCTGGACCGCTAGCGCCCGCACCCCTGCGGGCATCGATCGACGCCAGACCAGCAACGTTGCGGTCAGCAGCAGTGCCCCACCGCAGATCCCAATGAGTTGACCGAACAGGTCCGACGAGAGGCTCACCCCGTCACCACCCAGTACGACGCTGTGACCGCCACCAGCGCCAGGGCGAAGGAACCCGCCAACAACTCCGGCACCCGGAACAGCCGCAGCTTGGCGATGAATACCTCGGCCGCGGCCAGGCAGACTGCCAGCCCGAGGACTTTGGCAACCATCGCCAGCAGGCCCAGAGCCACCAACGGCAGCGTTAGCTGATCAGTGAGACCGAACGGCATGACGAAGGCCGCGAGCAGGCCGAGGAGCGCACCGAGTCGCACCTGCGAACCCCACTCCAACCACGCGAGGTCCCGACCCGAGGTCTCCAACAACATCGCCTCGTGGACCATGGTCAACTCGAGATGGGTAGCCGGGTTGTCCACTGGCAGTCGCCCGGTCTCCGCAATCACGGCGATCGCCAGAGCCGTGACGGCCAGCACGCTCACCGGCGACCAGATGCTCGTCACGTCCGACGACCGACTGGTCACGATCACGCTCAGCAACGATGTCCCCACCGGCACCGAGAGCGCATAGATCGAGAGCAACACGGTCGGTTCCACCAACGCGGCGATGGTCATGTGCCGACTGGAACCCATCCCGCCGAAGGCAGTTCCAGCGTCGAGTCCGATCAGGGCAAGTGCCGCCGTGCCCAACAGCAACAACCCCACGACAACGAACAGATCGTCGGGGACCAGGGGCAGTGTCACGGTGCCCACCAGCGGCACCAACGCGCACACACCAATACCGGTGACCATGAAGACGACTGGCCCGATACGTGAGATCCAACTGGTGTCGCGGGCAGACAGTGGCTCCTTTCGGAACTGCTTGCGAAGGTCTCGCCACGGCTGCCAGATACCCGCACCGGCGCGGCCTTCCAGCCGGGCGCGCAGTTGTCGCATCACCCCCGTGACAACCGGGGCGAGGAGCAGCATGGCTACCACCTGGATAGCGATCAACACCAGTGCGGGGCCACTCATCGTGATACCGCCAAGACCAACAGGAGGCCGATGAAGGAGAAGATCAAGTAGCGATGGATGCTTCCGTTCTGCAACCACCCGCCAACCAGTCCGATCCGATTGAACAGCCGCACCGCTGGCCGGTAGAGCAGCGTCTCGAATACATCGTCGACTTGCTGAGAGAAACGCACCCGCGAGATCAGATAGCGCGACTCATCTGCGTGTGTGACCTCGACGTCCCTGGTCTGGGCCAGCGCATCATCGAACACCCGGGTCAGTGGTTCGGCATAGGACGTCGCGGTGTACTGCATACGTGGTGTCAACGAGCCGGCCCCGCATGCCCACACGAGCTCAACCTCGCGACGAGGCGCCCGTCTGGCTGCCACCATCTGCCACCCGATCACCACCAGGGTCAGCACGACCAGCAGGGCTGTCAACGCGGCTGGGGCGAGCAGGGCATTGAAGGGCACCAGCATCAGTCCGCCCGCGGCCGAACCATCAACCACCGGTACCGCCACCGCCGTGGCGGCCGCCGAAGCCACGAACCCAGGGAGGACCCCCACCACGAGCACAGCCGCGGCGGCAATCATCATGCCCGCTCGCATGGTCAGACCGGACTCGCGAGCAGTCGCCGCTGCCGGACTCCGCGGTCGCGCCAGGAATGCGATGCCAAAGGCCTTGACGAAGGTGAGCAAGGCGATTCCCGTGGTCAGCGCAACCACGGCGACCGCGATCGGCATCGCCACCGACACCAGTCCGTCACCCGGGATCGCTCCATGGATCAGCGCCTGAAAGAGCGACCACTCCGCGACGAATCCAGCCGTCACTGGCAAGGCTGCGGCGGCCAGGGCGGCGATACCGAAGGTCGCGGCTGTCACGGGCATCAACCGCCCGAGGCCACCGAGTCGGTCCAGGTCCCGCTCGCCGGTCGAATGATGTACTGAGCCCGCCGCCAGGAAGGCCGCCGTCTTCAGTGCGGCGTGGGCGACAACCAGCAACAGACACGCCACCAGGGCGACACCCGCCACTGCGTCGGCCCCACTCGCCGTCAGCAGACTGGCGGCACCGACGGCCAGAAACATCAGCCCGACGTTCTCGGTGGTGGAGAACGCCAACAGCCGCTTGAGGTCAGCAGCGACGGACGCCTGCAGCACTCCGAAGAGCGCCGAAAGCCCACCCGCGACCATCAGCGCGACGCCCTCCCAGGCGGGACCGCCGGGTAGGAGTCGCAGCACCAACACCAGCACCCCGAAGACGCCAAGTTTGACGAGCGCCGCGCTCATCAGTGCGGACACGTGACTGGGTGCGGCGGGATGCGCTCGGGGTAACCAGACGTGCAGCGGAACAATCCCCGCCTTGGCGGCAAAACCGAGGCTGAGGAGCACAAATGCGCTCGCGCCGGCGACCGAGTCCGGCGCCACCTCCGACAATGCACCGAAGGCTGTGTCCCCATCCGCAGCGCCAACCAGGACGGCGAACCCGAGCAGCAGCAACAGGAAACTCACATGTGCCATCACCGTGAACCAGATGCCAGCCGACAGGACCTCAGCCCGGCCACGATGGTCGGCGAAGACAAGCGCTGTGGAAGCCAGCGCCATCAACTCCCAACACAACAGAAACGACACCGCGTCGGCGCACGCCGGCACGGCCAGCAGCGCCAACACCAGGACTGCGAAGGACGTCCACATCAGCGGCGACTCGGCAGCAGACCCACGCGCGTACCCGATACCGAACACCGCCGTGGCGACCGCGACTAAACCGATGACGACCATGAAGAATCCCCCGAGCGGATCGGGGTCGAACACCATCGGCGGGAGCGGCAGGGAGAGACCGACTGCCACCTGCGTCTGCGCTCCGGCGAGCGTCGCCGCGCCCACCCCGACGCCAGCGCATCCGAGCAGGGCCACAGCGGACCCGCAGAGAGCCGAACGAATCGCCGGCGTCGCGAACCAGGCGGCCAGCAGCGCAACAGCGAACATGGCCCCACCCACGACGAGGAAGATCGCAACTGCGGTCACCGCCCCGTCACCGTCCGCAGCATTTCGATGATCGCCGCGGGTCGAGGTGGGCACCCCGCCACCTCGCCATCGACCGGGATGACCGTTGACACTGGGCCGACGACCCCATAGGCATCGGCAAAAACTCCGCAGTTGCGTGCACAGTCCCCGACCGCCAACACCACTTTGGGTGTCGGCGTCGCTTCGAAGGTTCGCCGAAGCGACGAGGCCATGTTCTGCGTGACGGCGCCGGTGACCAGCAGGCCGTCTGCGTGCCGTGGGGAAGCCACCAGCCGGGCACCGTACCGCTCCGCGTCGTAGGTGGGCCCAAACGCCATCCCGATCTCAATCTCACAACCGTTACAGGAACCTGCGTCGACGTGGCGAAGTTGTACGCTCCCTCGCAACGCAGGGGGGACTACCGGATTGGGCGGTGGACCAGGCGGTGCTGCCTCGGCGATGCGACCTGTCCGTCTCGCCAGGCGAATGATGTCCGAAATCCCCATCCGTGCGTCAGGCCTGGTCGCTGAGTTCGGAAGCCAGTGACTGCTGGTCGGAAAGTACCTTCGACAGAACCTGCCGAGCCGCGGTCAGGAGATCGCTGACCTCCGGAACCGCAATGGAATAGATGACCGCAGCCCCTTCGCGGCGCTGCTGAACCAGCCCGGCCCTACGCAGGACCGCCAACTGCTGCGACAGACTGCTGGGTTCTATCCCGATGTCCTCCAACAACTCGTGCACGGCATGATCGCGCTCGCTCAGCAGTTCGAGCACCCGGATGCGAGCAGGATGACCAAGGGTTCGGAAGAAGTCCGACTTGGCCTGGTACAGCGGCACTCCCATTGGTCGACTCGCTCCTTCCATAATTATCAGTTGCGCAATTCTGCAAGTACTCTAGCAGCCCGTCTAGCGGAACGGAGCTTCAGCCGAGCTTGCCTGCACGGCCATCGTTGCTGGCCTTGAGCGAGGCTCTTGGGCAGACCCGCTGGGGGGCCTCAGGGTCGGTAGGTGACCGTCATTGGATCGTCGAGCGCGATGGTCACGGGTTGAGCGATCGGCGGACTCGGCGCTGAGTAGCGGACACCTGGTGCTGGGTCATTGCCTGGGCCGCCGGGGTTGTAGACCGGGTCGTACTCCCCCGTCGATGGAATCTCGACCGTCGTGATCTTCGCAACTGCCGCGGCGTCGCCGGCGAGGATGATGTCGATGTAGTTGTCCTTGTCCTCGACATAGCAGTCGTCGTAGCTGTCCTGTCTCTTGCCCAGGTCCGCGAGTCCGACAACCCTGACTCGCCCGCCATCGACGAGGTAGTCCTTGCCGACTTCAGTCAGTGCGACTGCTTGCCCCGTATCCGACTTGGCCTGCAGCCGGAAGAACCGCCGGTAGTCGGTCGGCCAGAGTCCACGGACACCGTCCGCTGTCATCCCGCCGGAGGTGTAGGTCCGCAGCCGAAACTGCGCTTGGTCGCCATACAGCGCGACCCCGTCGTTGGGCAGGTTCTGCGAGAACGCGACGGGCGCGGCATCGCCCTCGGTGGACATGCGGGTGAGCTTCGCACCGACAAGCTTCGGCCCGCCTCGCTGGCCGGGGGGAACATTAGGGTCGGTGTAGGGCGACCCGGAGGACTGCGCCGACAAGCCCACCGCACTGACCAGCTTGCCGCCGGGGCCTACCAATTGCAGCGGACTGTCGTCGGCGACCACCTGCACCGACGTCGGGAAAATTGCACCGGGCCGAGTAGGTGAAATCCGATTCCCGAAGTGGCCGAAGATCACCGCGACGGAGCGTTCGTTGTACTCCATGTTCGGGTAGATCGACACGACCTGCGGCTGCACCCGGGAGCCGTCGTTGAGGGTCACCTGAAAGTCGGTGGCAGCCAGACTGCTCGGCAGCATCGGCCAACTGAATTCGATAGGCAACCCGTCCGAGTAGAAGACTTCCTGCCCGTAGGAGTTGGCAACCGCGTCGGGGGTCGCAGCCGAGGTGTAGTTGACCAATTCCGGGCTTGTTCCCGGGGCGCACGTAACTTCGTTCCAGGCGCCGCCAGCCAGCCTCGTCAGCGTGCGGCTCAGTTCGACGTTCTCCTTCGTGAGGTTGGGGATGCCGATGATGTTGGTGAAACCCAAACCGGCGGCGATCATCTTCGGCTCCGGGCCCCACAGGTCAGCATTGGTGATCGTGTCCTGACGCAACATCTGGTACGCCACAGTCGTGTCGTCGCGTTTCGCCTCACCGACGATCCCGCAACCGGCGACCAGCAGCGCGGTGCAGACTGCTACCGGAACCTTCCTCACGCGGCGAATCCTAGCCCGCCGATGTCCCCCTCGCCGAGGCTCTGCAGGTCGTCGGCAATTGTGCCAGTGGTCTGCGCCCTGCGGCCTTCGTCAAGGACCCCCGCCGAACGTCATCCGGGTGTTGTCGCCCGTGTCCACCCGCACTTCAGAGGGATCACGCGGTGGGTCGGGCAAAACCCGGAGGCAACCCCCACCGGCACCGAGTTGAGTCAGCAGCGCCAGCTCGTTGGCGCTGTACCGGTCGCGACCGGCTAGAACTTCCGGCGACATCGTGTCGTCGGGATTCTTCGAGTGGTCCAGTCCCACGACGTGCCCCAACTCGTGTACCAGCGTGGCGCGCCGCCACGTCGACTGCGCGTAATTCCCAGAACCGACCAGGTCAGGACTCACCGCAACCGTCGCCCGGACGTAGACCTGGTAGCCGTCGGGACCTTGACTCGTTGCGGAAGTCCATGCGAACCCGTATAGCCCTGGCGTGACCTGCCAATCACGAAGGCTCCGAGTAGTCAACGTGACCTGGCCCTTACGTCCGGGCGGCGCCGGAACGAACTGCAGGCCTGCCGCCTCACCAGCAATTCCGAACGCCGCCGCGGCATCGTCGAGTTCCTGCTGAGAAGCACCCTCCCAAGACCACGTGATCGGTGCACAGGGATTCCAGCGCACCGGAGTCGCTTCAAGAAATGGGATCCGGACCTGCACCTGCGAGAAAGCGCTGACCGCGGATTCTTCGGCGGCGGGTGATGTCGGCGATGCCGCGATGGTCATCGAGGCGACCGCCGCGACGAGTGCGGCGAACCAGGACACCTACCCGATTGTACGCGGCTCTGCGAAGTATGGTCCTCGGCATGTTTGCCACCTCTCGCCGCGTGCTCGTCTCGGTAGTCGTCCTCGGCGCGGTGCTGGCACCCGCGATGCCTGCCCAGGCCTCCTCGCCCGCTCCGACTCCGATCGGTCGGGGCGACCTGCGACCGCTGCGACCGAAACTCCCGCCGGGCCCAAGCACACTCGCCTCCTACACCCTGTTGGCGCCGGTCAGCGTGTCTCCATCCCAGTTGGTCGCGCGGGCGGTACTGAAGCCGGGAACGACGTGCCCGGTGCTGGCCACGACGAAGAAGGTCGGGACCCAAACGATCACTCGCAACTACCCGATGGTGGAACGCACAGTCGGACCCAAGGCGCGAACCGCCTTTGCGACCGTGAAGGTGTGCAGTGCGGCCATCCCCGCGGGGATCACCTCGGCGAGCGTGGGTGGTCGCACGGTCCCGGCCGCGATCCCAGCCAACGTCAACCGCATTGGGATCATGGCCGACACGGGCTGTCGAGTTGAGCCCGGGCGAATCCAGGATTGCGCAAAGGCGTGGCCCCTGGCGCAGATCTCGGCGCGACTGGCGGCCCAGAAGCCGCAGGTGATCCTTGACCCGGGCGACTACTACTACCGGGAGTCCGCGTGCCCGACAACGGACTGGGCAAAGTGCGGAGCCAACCCGCCGGTGACCCCTGTCGCGGGGATGCCCTTCAAGGACAGCAGCAACGGGTGGATGACGGACGCCATCAACCCGATGTCCGCGATGTTCCCGGTGGCGCCGATCGCCTTTCTGCGGGGAAATCATGAGGCCTGCGACCGTGCGGGCAACGGCTTCTTCCTGTTCCTCGATCCGCGGCCGACCACGGCCTCAACCTGCGAGCCGGTGGCGGTCGGAGCGCACCCGGTGCCTGCAAGCCCAGCCGTGACCGACACTTGGGCTTTCGCCTTCAGCGTCGCTCCCGGCCGGAGACTGAAGGTGGCCATGGTGGATTCGGCGTACGGAACCGATGACAAGGTCACGAATTGGGTACCCACCCAGAACAAGGCCTACAAGCAGGCCGCCGCCGTGACAACAAAGCAAGCCGGATGGGAGTCCTGGCTGATGACGCACCGGCCGATCTTCGGGCGCCAGGCAGGCAACGGCTTCGCACCGAACTTCACGCCGTGGGTGTCCAACGATCAGGCGGCGGCCTCGCGGAACCTGCTCGGCAACTACCAGATGATCCTGTCCTCTCACATCCACCTCATGCAGGCTGTGCAGATCAAGGGCCAGCCACCCAACCTGGTGGTCGGCAACGGCGGAACCATGCTGGATGCCAACACCACATATCCGATCCCGAGCTTCGGTCCGTTGGCGAAGAACACTGGGCAGCCGATAGATCCCCAGTACCCTCCCTACCCGAAGGCCAGTTCGATGTGGACGAAGGTCGCTTTCGGCTTCGGAATTGCGACGGCCGCCGCATCGAAGAACTCCTGGAATTTCTCGATGCAGGGGCCCGGCGGCAACGTCTTTGGCACGTGCGCGCTGGTCAACCCCACCGGCACGGCGCCCAACCTCGGCTGTAAGTAGCCCCGCCGGCGGACGCCCTCTTTGGCACGCGGTGTCGACTGATCCTCGAGCACACCGTAAACATCAACTACCTCGCCACGAAGTAGTTGATGTCGCGGGGAACCGATACTCCCCGTTCAACTCGGGTCCCGCGAAGAAGTCGGTCACCCAGATGAACGACATTCCTCCCCGACCGACTGTGACCAGCCCGAAGGGAGGGAGGCAACCGGGGTCAGGTAGCAGCGGGGCGCTGAGCACCGCGATTGCGCTAGGTGGAGTCGCAGTGATCGCCGCAGGAAGGCGAGCTCCCTCCACGTCACCCGAACCCAGAATCGGGGGCCGGAGCCGGTGTCACAGCACAGGCTCGCGCGCTCCCTGCTCAATTGCGGGCACGACCGTTGGACCGCGCGCCCGCACACTTCGCCGTGTCACCCTCGCCGGGTGACACGGGTGACGCAATGGATCGGCGCTCCTACGGTTTCGACATGACCGAGATCCGCCCCGATTCAGCAGTCCCCATCTCTGCAACCCACCCGCAGGTGCGCTCGGACCCCGGCAAAACCGAGGACAGGACAATCCGCTTCGACCCGCGGAACGTCTGGCGGGTCGGATTCGTCGTCATCGCGCTCGCGGCAGTTGCCCTGCTGCTGCGATTCGTCATCGCCGACGGCGGAAATGTCATCTTCACTGTGTTGATGGCGTGGTTCGCATCGATCGCAATGGAACCGGCCGTCGCCCGTCTGAGCCGGCATATGCGTCGCGGCGCCGCAACCGGGCTGGTCATGCTAGCGGCGGTGGTGTTCGGAATCCTCTTCATGCTTGCGTTCGGCAAACTCTTCATCGACCAGGTTGCGCAGCTACTCGAGGGACTACCTCGGATCGCAGACAGCGTGGTCGCGGCGATCAACAAGCGAGCGGACTCGAACTACCAGGTAGAAGACATCCTCACCCAGCTGAACATCACGCCCAGCCAAGTCGCCGGGTACGCAGCCCAAGTCGTCGGCGGGGTGCTGGGACTACTCGGATCGGTCGTCGGCAGCTTCTTCACGCTGTTCACCTTCGGACTGTTCACGTTCTACCTCTCCGCGGACGGCCCCAGATTCCGGCTGTACATCGCCACGCTCATCCCGAGCCGGTTCCAGCAGAGCGCTGTGCAAGTGTGGGACATCACAGCGCAGAAGACCGGCGGATATGTGGCTGCCCGGATCATCCTCGCGTTCATCAACGGCACCACAAGTTCAATCGTCTTTTTGATCATCGGGATGCCCTCGTGGCTGGCTCTGGGAATCTGGACGGGCCTCGTCGCCCAGTTCGTGCCAACCATCGGAACCTATATCGCGATCGTGTTGCCCGTACTCGTCGGCCTGCTGAGCCCCAACCCGTGGATCGGGTTGATCGCGTTGGCGTGGGCTCTGCTCTACCAGCAGGTCGAGAACCTGACCTTCGAGCCCAGGATCAGCGCCCGCGCCGTGAACCTCCACCCGGCCGTCGCGTTCGCGGTCGTGATGCTCGGGGCCGCTCTGTTCGGCGTAGCTGGCGCCTTGCTGGCCATACCCGTAGGTGCCATGCTGATCGCCTTGGTGGAGGCGCGCAACATGCGACACGGGCTGTCCCCTGAACTGGCCACCGAAGCTTCGGGGTCACCGTGACCAGTTGATGCGGGCACTGCCACCCAAGAACATGCCTTGAGATCCAATCATCAACGTGGAGACACCCCGTGACCGATAGTCCAGTAGGCACTGCGACCGACCCTGGGCGAAGGGTGGACGTCTACCTCGGAGATTTCGACGAATTCGCCGGAACCGCTGCCGATTTTGCCGTGGCGCACGCGACCCTCAATACCGCTGCCCACGCCGCCCTCGTCGCTGCAATCGTCGGGAAGTGACGGGGTCCGATGCCAGCTGGAGACGAACTGTCCGACCTCGCTCTGCTTCGGCGTTTCGAGCCGGTGATCAAATACACCCAGGGCGAGTTGTTCCTGCCTGGCGACGTGAACGACTACGTCGGAAGCGCCAGCCTGCAGGCTGCCCGCCGGAACGGCCCCGTGGAGGTGCTTGCCGCCCGCGGGACGCTCACATTGGACTCGTTGGCCTCCTTGGGCCGGAAGCAGGCTGGCGACAAGTTGTATCTGACCTTCGTCGACCGCCCGCTGGATCGCGGCGAATTCAAGGCCTGGAAGAAGGATCCCGAGCGACCCCGGTTCACGCCGAGCAGCCGATTCGCCGCTGTCGGCATCCTGTCGAGGCTGATCGACAGCCTCATGCGAATGACGTTGATTCTGCGGGGGAAGGTGCCAGGTGGCTACGCGGCCGCAGCGGCCCTGCGGATGCGGTCCCTGCCCAGCGCGGGAGTGCACCCGTACTACGGGCACGTCAGCCGCGACGGCGGCTACATAATCCTGCAGTACTGGTACTTCTATGCGATGAACGACTGGCGCTCAACCTTCGGTGGTGTCAACGACCACGAAGCCGATTGGGAGCAGGTCACGGTCTTTCTGGTCGACCAAGAGTCGGTTGAACCAACGCCGGCATGGGTCGCCTTCTCGTCCCACGACGAGGTCGGAGACGATCTACGCCGACGTTGGGACGATCCCGACATAGAGTTTGTTGGCCAGCATCCGGTCGTCTACGCGGGCGCGGGCTCGCACTCGGGCGCCTACCTGCCTGGCGAGTACATCGTCAGCATTGAGGCACCCCTTCCCGGCCTTGTCGAAAAGGCCCGTCGGGCCATCTTGCGCATCCTGCCTTGGACCGACCCGGACGCCCCTGGCATCGGGATTCCCTACATCGACTACCGGAGAGGCGACGGGCCCTCGATCGGCGCTGGACAACCTCTCGACTGGTCGCCAGTGCTCATCACCGACGACGTCGCATGGGTTCGGCACTACCGCGGACTCTGGGGACTGGACACCAAGGATCCCCTCGGCGGGGAGCGCGCGCCAGCCGGTCCCCGGTTCGAACGCGACGGGACAACTCGCCAGTCGTGGGGACAACCGGTGGCGTGGGCGGGCCTGGACAAGGAGGCACCATCGGACGCGCGCGCAGTGGTCGACCTGACCGCATACCAAGCGGTTCTGACTGCCAATCTCTCGGTCATCGACCTGGAGCTGGCCACTGCCCGCGAGGCACTGCGTGGCGCCCGCGCCGTCGATCGAGCAGCGGGACTCTCACCCCGCCACCCCTCGCCTGTCACGACGGCGCACCAGAAGACCGTTACCGAACTGCGACGCAAGCAAGGCACCACCGTCACCGAACTGGAAGCCATCGACCGCGGTCTGAACGAGTCGCTTCCAGTTGATCCCGTCCACGATCACCTGAAGCATCGCGCCACGCCGCCAGCGGATTCCGGGGTCACCCGGGGCAGGCGTGGATGGCTGCTGCGCCTGTGGTCGGCCGCTTCAGCATCGATCCTGTTGGCCGCAATCGGTATCATCCTGCTGCTGCCCGACCTGCCCGTTCTCGCCCCCGTGCTGATCCTCCTCGGCGCGATGATCATCATCGAGGCTGTGCTTCGTGGCCGGGTGCTCCACTTGATCGGTGCGGTGCTGGTTGCGATTGTCGTTCTGCTCGCCGTGCTGGCGATCGTCGACTTGTTCGTTGGCCGGTTCCGAATCTCCATGGGGATCCTGCTCGCAGTTGCCGCCCTCTACATGCTGTGGCAAACCGTGCGCGAGTCGGTGCGAACACGATGACGAGACCGGATCGGCGGACGGGTACTTAGCCACCTGCCTGGTAGTGGTCTGGGCTCACGATCTTGTCAGCCAGCGACCTCGTCCATCTGGTCTATGCTCGGACCCATACCTATTGAGGGAGTGTCCATGGCAGCGGAGTTCCAGGGCCAGATCGCGCTAGACATCCGGAACTCGAAGCCTGACTGGGCTCCGTACCTGTCGCCCAAAGCTCCCGATGGTGCCCCGAACGTCCTGCTGATCGCCTGGGATGACGTCGGCTACGGCACGATGGACGTCTTCGGCGGGCCGGTGGAGACGCCGACCATGCGCCGCATCGCCGACATGGGGGTCAAGTACGCCAACTTCCACACAACTGCGCTGTGCTCACCGACCCGCGCCTCGCTGCTGACGGGGCGCAACGCGACCTCGAACGGTATGGCTACCATCGCCGAGTTCAGCTCGGGGTTCCCGGGGATCTCCACTCGCATACCGTTCGAGAACGGGTTCATCTCGGAGGTGCTGCTGGAGCGCGGCTACAACACCTACTGCATCGGCAAATGGCACCTCACCCCCGGCGAGGAAACGAGCATGGCCGCGTCGAAGGCGCGCTGGCCACTGGGGCGGGGCTTCGAAAGGTTTTACGGCTTCCTGGGTGGGGAATCCAGCTGCTGGTACCCGGACCTTGTCCACGACAACCACCAGATCGATGCCCCCGCCACCCCGGAGGAGGGCTACCACATCGCCAAGGACCTGTCGGACCGGGCGATCAGCTTCATCCGCGACGCGAAGGTCGTGGAACCGGACAAACCGTTCTTCATGTATCTATCGCTCGACGCCGCACACGCGCCCCATCACGTCTACCAAGAGTGGGCCGACAAGTACAAGGGTCGCTTCGATCAGGGCTACGAAGAGATACGGGCCACCATCCTGGCTCGGCAGAAGGACTTGGGGCTGCTACCGGAGGACACCGAGCTGTCGTCGATCAACCCGCACGGCGAACCCACCGCCACCGGACCCGACGGTCAGCCCTGGCCGCAGCTGGACACGGTTCGGCCGTGGGAGTCGTTGAGCGAAGAGGAGAAGCGGCTGTTTATCCGGATGGCCGAGGTGTTCGCCGGGTACGTGTCCTACAGCGACGACCAGCTTGGGCGGGTCATCAACTTCCTGGAGCAGTCCGGCGAGTTGGACAACACGATCATCGTGGCCGTGTCCGACAACGGAGCCAGCGGCGAGGGCGGCCCCAACGGGACGTTCAACGAGTGGCGCTTCTTCAACGGCGTGCCCACCCCGACTGAGCTCTCGCTGGAGCACATCGACGAGCTCGGCGGTCCACAGTCCTACAACCACTACAACACCGGATGGGCTTGGGCCATCGACACACCCTTCCCCTATTGGAAGCGGTGGGCCGGCTACGAGGGCGGCGTCGCCGACATGTGTCTTGTGGCCTGGCCCGCGACAATCCCGGCTGGACAGGCGCCAAGGCACCAGTACGTGCACGCAGTCGATGTAGTGCCGACGATCTATGACCTCCTGGGCATCACTCCGCCAGACAGCATCAAGGGCCACGAGCAGAGTCCAGTCGAGGGCGAGAGTTTCGCCGCCTCCTTGACGGACCCCTCGGCCGAGTCGAAGACCACACAGTTCTACACCATGCTCGGGCAGCGCTCGATCTACCACGAAGGTTGGCTGGCCTGCACCGTGCACCCGCCATTGAGCGGCTGGGGGAAATTCGAGCAGGACGTGTGGGAGCTGTACAACATCGAACATGACCGCTCCCAGACCACCAACCTCGCCGCCGTACACCCCGAGCGACTGGAACAACTGAAGGCTCTCTGGTTCGAGAAGGCCGCCGAGTACAACGGGCTGCCCCTCGACGACCGGTCGGCGCTCGAGCAAGTCCTGGCCGAGCGGCCCAGTGGCACGCCCGACCGGGAGCGCTACATCTACTACCCAGACTGCGC
>JAUPKM010000472.1 GCA_030837445.1 Actinomycetota bacterium | reverse complement strand
GGCGTCGATCAGCAGGCCGCGAGCACGGTCATCGCCCAGGACCTGGTGCGGGTCAGTAATGAACTCAACGTCACAGTTAGCCCACGATTCGGGGTGTGGGACAGTAACCAACTTCGGCTCGACGCCCCGCCGAACGACCTCTCGAAGCCGTTGCTGACCAATGATCCCACCCAACTCCTCCCCAACCAGTAAGGATCCGCTGCGCCAATTGGTGTGGCTGATGGATCGGCTGCGCAGTCCCGGCGGCTGTCCATGGGATGCCGAGCAGACCCATAGGTCGCTGGTCGGATACTTGGTGGAGGAGGCCTACGAGACGATCGAGGCGATTGAGACCGACGACGATTCCGCGCTGCGGGAGGAGCTCGGGGACCTGTTGTTGCAGGTGGTGTTCCACGCCAGGATCGCCGCCGAGCAGCCGACCGGATTCGATATCGATGACGTCGCTGGCGACATCGTCGCGAAGCTGATCCGCCGTCACCCGCATGTGTTCGCCGACGGCTCAGCGGACTCCGCCGCTCACGTCGAGGCGCAGTGGCATGCTCGGAAGGCGGCCGAGAAGGGTCGGACCTCGGTCACCGACGGGGTGCCGCTCGGGATGCCCTCGCTGCTGTTGACCAGGAAGTTGATGCATCGGGCGGGCAATGGCGCCGCGGCTGCGGCCGACGTCGACGTGGCTGGGTCCGCCGCCACCGAGGCCGCTGCCCGAGCCCTCGCAGCTGTCGGCGACGACCAGGCCGCGCTCGGTGAGCTGCTGATAGCGCTGGTTGCGGTGGCCGACGCTGCGGGACTGGATGCCGAGGGTGCTGCCCGGTCGGCTGCCCGGGACTATCGCTCGCGATTGCTGGCCGCCGAGTCGGCAGTGGCTGAATCTGCCGGCTAGGTGGCGACGATGGCAGCCGGATCGACCCCACCGGGGCGGGGCTTGGAACGTTCGCTGCGGCTGTCGGCGATGGCCGGCGGAATTATGCTACGCAGCGCCCGCGGCAGGGCCCGCACGCTGCTCGGGGCCGACCCCGAACAGGTTCGTGCGCAGACCACTCGGGCGAACGCAGCCGCGGTCAGGCAGACGCTGGGCCACCTCAAGGGTGGGGCGCAGAAGGCCGGTCAACTCGTGTCCACGCTGGACTCGCTGTTACCTCAGGAATCCTGGCGGGAGGCGATGACCTCCCTGCAGGAGTCCGCGGCGCCGGTCGGGATATCGGCGATGGCGCCGGTGATCTCGGCAGAGTTCGGCGGCGATTGGCGGGCCATGTTCGCCGACTTCCCCGACCAACCGGTCGCCTCCGCCTCGTTGGGTCAGGTGTATCGGGCCACTCTCACCGAAGGCCGTGAGGTGGCCGTCAAGGTGCAGTACCCGGGGGTGGCCGAGGCGGTGGCAGCGGATCTCACCGGACTGGCGTGGGCGCTTCGGTTGGCCGGTCTGTTCAGTCCCGGGATGGCGGCGGCGCCGGTGGCCGCGGAACTGCGGCAGCGGATCACCGGCGAATTGGACTATCGAGCGGAGGGGTCGGCGCAGCGAGCCTTTGTGGCGGCGTTCGATGGAGATTCCGATGTGATGGTGCCTGCTGTGCGGTACGCCGGCGAGCGGATCCTGGTCACGGATTGGTTGCCGGGCGAGCCGCTGGCGACGTTCGCGGAGCACGCCGACCAGCCGTCCCGGGATCAGGTCGGCACCCGATTCCAGCGGTTCGCGCTATCCGGTCCTGCTCGCGCGGGCTATCTGCACGCCGATCCGCACCCGGGCAACTTCCGCGTGATGGCCGACGGCAGGTTGGGGGTGCTCGACTTCGGGGCGGTGGTGCCGATGCCCGGCGGACTGCCGGAGTCGTTCGGGCACCTGATCTCAGCGATGCGATCGGACGACCCGACAGTGGTGCGCCGGGAACTGGAGCGGGCCGGGTTGGTGCGCCCGGGCGCTGACCTGGACGTGCTGGCGCTGATGGATTTCCTGGGTCCGTTCAGCGATCCTGCCCGGCACGAGGTATTCGCGTTCTCGCCGGCATGGTTGCGGGGCCAGTTCGCCCGCGAACATGACCCCCGAAACCCGGACTATGCGGTCGCCCTGAAGCTGACCATCCCACCCGAGCAGTTGATGACCCATCGGGTGTGGCTGGGAGTCGTCGGCATGCTGTCCCGGCTGCGAGCGCGCATTGAAGTGCGTTCGGAACTGCAGCGGTGGCTTCCGGGCATCTCCTAATCGCTGCCGAGCGGGAAGACTGGCCTCCGGGTGGCTAGGCTGTGGCTGCACCCGAGGACATCAACGAAAAAGCGACATTGGAGGGCCCGTGGCCGTCATTGAAGGCGTCATCGCACGAGAGATCCTGGACTCCCGGGGCAACCCGACCGTCGAGGTTGAAGTGCTGCTCGACGACGGCACGCTGGGCCGCGCGGCGGTACCCAGTGGGGCGTCGACCGGGGCCTTTGAAGCAGTAGAGCTGCGGGACGGGGAGCAGCGCTACGGAGGCAAGGGCGTGCTGAAGGCCTGCGCCGCAGTGGAGGACGAGATCGCGGCCGAGGTGATCGGTTCGGATGCCTCCGAGCAACGGATCATCGACCAGACCATGCTCGACCTGGACGGCACGCCGAACAAGGCGAGGCTTGGCGCGAACGCCATCCTGGGTGTCTCGCTCGCGGTCGCTCGCGCTGCGGCGGAGAGTTCCGGGCTGCCGTTGTTCCGGTACCTGGGCGGCCCGAACGCTCACGTGCTGCCGGTTCCGATGATGAATATCCTCAACGGTGGTGCCCACGCCGACAGCAACGTCGACGTCCAGGAGTTCATGATCGCGCCGATCGGGGCGGCGAGTGTGGCCGAAGCCGTGCGGATGGGTGCCGAGGTGTACCACTCGCTGAAGTCGGTGCTGAAGTCGCAAGGCCTCGCCACCGGGCTTGGCGACGAGGGTGGGTTCGCGCCGAGTCTGCCGGCCAACACCGCCGCCCTGGATCTGATCGTGTCCGCCATCGAGGCGACGGGTCTGCGGGCTGGCGCCGACGTAGCGCTGGCGATGGATGTCGCCGCCACCGAGTTCTGCGAGGACGGCTCCTACCTGTTCGAAGGAGCGCAGCGATCGGCTGAGTGGCTCACCGCCTACTACGAGGGGCTGGTCGATCAGTACCCGCTGGTGTCGATCGAGGATCCGCTGTCGGAGGATGACTGGGACGGCTGGGTTCACATCACCGACACCCTTGGCGACAAGGTGCAGCTGGTCGGGGATGACCTGTTCGTCACGAATCCTGAGCGGATCGCCCGCGGGATCGACCTGGGTGCGGCCAACTCGCTGCTGGTGAAGGTAAACCAGATCGGGACGCTGAGCGAGACCATGGACGCGGTCGAACTCGCCCATCGCAACGGGCTGACCTGCATGATCAGCCATCGGTCGGGTGAGACCGAGGACACCTTCATCGCGGACCTGGCTGTCGCGATCGACTGCGGTCAGATGAAGACCGGGGCCCCGGCGCGGTCGGAGCGGGTCGCGAAGTACAACCAATTGATGAGAATCGAAGAGGAACTTGACGATGCGGCCGTATATCCCGGCGCGTCGGCTTTCCGCAGATTCGATTTCTAGGCGACCCTAGGGGGTATGTCCGACCGTTCCGGCTCACGCTCCGTTGGCCCCCGCTTCGCCGGTTCGCGGGCACGGGGTGCCAGCCGGGCGGGGGTTCCTGCTGGTCTGGCCACAAGTGACGCTCCAGCGGTGGCCGAGGCCTCCTCGGCTGGCCTGACCGGGTCACCGGCCGATCCGTGGTCGAGCAGGCTGGATGCGCCGGCGGTGCGGGCGACGATCCTGTTGGTCGTGCTCGCCGCGGTCGTGTTGAGCCTGGCGGTGCCGTTGCGGCAGTTCATCCGGCAGGCCGACGAGAACCGTGCGTTGGCAGACGGGATCGCTGCGCAACAGTTACGGGTCGCGGAGTTGGAACGCAGGGCTGAGCTCTGGCAGGACCCCGCCTTTGCGGCCGGGCAGGCGCGCGAGCGGCTGCACTTCGTCTACCCAGGGGAAGTCGGCTACATCGTGCTGGGTGAGGGTGAGCGACCCCTGACCGGGCCGGACATCCGTCAGCAGGACAACGGCGATGGTTGGTACTCGCGGTTGTGGGAAAGCGTTCGCGCGGCCGGTGAGTGATCAGCCCACGAAGTCCGCAGCTCCGCCGTCCGGTGCTGATGTTGCCGCGGTCGCGCAGCAGCTGGGCCGGCCTCCGCGCGGGTTGATCGGAGTCGCCCATCGGTGTGCCTGCGGCCTTCCTGATGTGGTGGCGACCGCACCGCGGCTGCC
>JAUPKM010000471.1 GCA_030837445.1 Actinomycetota bacterium | reverse complement strand
GGCTGCTGGTCAAAACCCTGATCGTAGGTACCTGATGCCCACAGCACAGTTCCAGACTGGGAGTAGACAACCAGGTTACCGTCGGGCTGCATCCGCGCATAGGCCCCGGGATTCTGCGAAGTGTTCGACGCCCACTGAACACTTCCAGATTTATCGGTCAGCACCAAGTTCCCGTCAGGCTGCATTTCAAGAGTCGAGCCGTTGGCCGTGAGACTTGATCCCGCCGGGTACGCGCCGACCGGCCAAAACGAGTATCCAGACGACAACCTGATGCTGGCCACGTTGGCATTATTGGTCGTCTGGCCCACAAGTTGCGCAGTGTTCGCAACGGTCGTTCCAGGTGCTCCAGTCGGAGTGAACTGGACAGTTATCGTGACTTCTCCGTCGCTTTCCGGAGAAAGGACGCACTTGAGGGGCGCGGGCGGGCCCGCGCACTGCCCCTCGCTCACAGATGCGCCTGTGACCCCGAGTGCCGATGGGAAGGCGTCCGTCAGCGTTGCGACGGCAGTTCCCGATGGGAGCTTACTCACCGTGATCGTGGCTTCACTGGGCAGACCTGTGTAGACCGTCGACGGCCAGGACTGGGTCACGGTCGCCGGACCGTTGTACGAATACATGGTGGAGGACCCATCGTCCTGTACCGGCGGGGAGAAGGACGAGACGTCGAAGTCAACGTCGACCCAGCCGCTCGGCGTCGTCTCCGGGTTCTTGACCCAAAAAGTCAACGTTGTCGATTGCCCAGGATTCAGAGATGGAATGTTGCATACCAGTTCATCAGGATCAGGTAGGCAGCCAGGCGGCATTGGAGCAGTGGTATCGATTTCGAAGGGTGCAGGGGGATTCTCGGCGAATCGTATGTTCTGAACCGGGGAACTCCCCACGTTGGTAATCGTCGCCAACGTGGAATTGGCCCCATCCAAATTGGGTGCGGGACTTCCGGCAGGCACGACAGTTGGAGTTTGCGTCACTTCCAGCGCAGCGACCGGAGACGACGGTGTGACCTCGATCTGTGGGGTCGGCCCGCCCCCAGTCGTGTGAAGCACATACGCACCCGGCGCCAAGGTGGCCGGTGCCTTGTATGTCGCCCTTAGCGTCCCCATCGGTCCGGCTGTCGAGGCAGGCGAACCGCAGGCAATCAACGTCGACGTCCAAGTGCAGGAGAATCCTGGCTGGATCGGAGTCCACGTAACCTGAGTAAACTGAAATGGCCCAGATGTGTACGTACTCGAGTCGGCAGCACACTTTTCGCCGCCAGACCCACCACACGCAAAGTCGATTTCCATTCCGGCGCTTCCACCTTGGGCAACCGGGGTCCACTGCTGTTCCACCGGTTGCGCGGAACTCCCACCGCGTCGACCCCAAGGAGAATCTCCGTGTGGCGCTGGCAAACCGAAATTCTCCGTCGCGAGATTGTTCGCTGACGCCGACGACGACGGAACGGTTACCACCTGCCCCGTCGGCGGCACATCTGCCGCGTCCGTCAAATTGACGTCCATCAAAACCGCGCCTAGTGTCCTGCGCCGTTAGTTCGTTGCAGGAGTCGTCCGAGTGAGTCGAGGATTTGTTCGGCGGTTTTGGTCCAGATGAAGGGTTTCGGGTTTTCGTTCCATGCTGTAACCCAGGTGCGGAGGTCTTTCTCCAGGGCTTGCACGCTGCGGTGGTCGCTGCGTTGCAGGAGGTCTCGGGTGACTTCGGCGAAGAGCCGTTCGACCTGGTTGATCCAGGACGAGTAGGTCGGGGTGAAGTGCATGTGGAAACGGGGGTGCTTGGCCAGCCAGGTGTTCACGGTCGGGTGTTTGTGGGTTCCGTAGTTGTCGCAGACGACGTGCACGTCGAGGTCGGCGGGCACGTGTGCGTCGATCTTGGCCAGGAACTTTTTGAACTCGGTGGCCCGGTGGCGGCGGTGGGTGGACGCGATCACGGTGCCGTCGGCGACGTTCATGGCGGCGAACAGGCTGGTCGTGCCGTGCCGGAGGTAGTCGTGGGTGCGTTTCTCCGGCATGCCCGGCATCATCGGCAACGCCGGTTGCGAGCGCGACAGTGCCTGCACCTGCGACTTCTCGTCGACCGACAAGACCACGGCGGACTCCGGCGGGTTCAGGTACAACCCGACGATGTCGTACACCTTCTCCACGAACAACGGATCGTTGGACAGTTTGAAACCGTCGGCCCGGTGCGGCTGGAGTCCGAACGCCTTCCAGATCCGCCCGATGGTCGACTTGCTCAACCCGGTGCGCTCGGCCATCTTCGCCCGCGACCAGTGCGTGGCGTTGGCCGGCGTCGACTCCAACGTGGCCACGATGACGTCCTCGACCTGCTCGGCGCTCACCGTCGCCGGGCGGCCGGGGCGCGCATCGTCGCACAGCCCATCCAGCCGGTGCTCGACGAACCTGGAGCGCCACTTACCGACCGTGGGCTCGCTGACCCCCAGCCGATCAGCCACCACAGTGTTGGCCGCCCCGGTCGCGCACTCCAACACGATCCGGCACCGCAACGCCAACGCCTGCGACGACTTCCGCCGCCGCGCCCACCGCAGGAGCTGCTCACGCTCATCATCGGACAGGACCAATTCAGCCTTCGGGCGACCCATACGTGACATACCCCAGCCTACCACATCCACAACGAATTACTGGCGCGGGACACTAGGACGACCAACGCGGCGATGAGTGGGGCCCACCAAATAGCGCCCTGCCGGATCTGACCCTGCTTGCCATCCCGCCCACCTATCAGTTTGGAACCGCACCAATTGAGGCGCTCATCGGGGAACAGGTGCCAGCACCCACCATGGTCCGAGCGATGAAACAGCTTGTCGCCGAGGCTAGGGACTTCGCGAAGTGCATGCAACGTGAACGACGCGCACGTGTCCACAGCGCTGCACGACATCCACCGCGACGTGTCGATAGCGGTCCAATACGGAGCCACATGCTGCGATCGAAAAGTGAGCCACTTCCTCAACGATGAGGAGGGTGATCACTGTGGAGGACTGGGCTGAGATCCGGCATTGCATGGCGCGGAGGGGGTGTCGGCTCGCGCGATTGCCAAGCAGCTAAG
>JAUPKM010000470.1 GCA_030837445.1 Actinomycetota bacterium | reverse complement strand
GATCGCCCCGTCCATCTGCGCCGCCCCGGTGATCATGTTCTTGATGTAGTCGGCGTGCCCGGGGCAGTCCACGTGCGCGTAGTGCCGCGACGCGGTCTGGTACTCGACGTGCGCGATCGAGATCGTGATACCGCGCTGCCGCTCCTCCGGAGCCTTGTCGATCTGGTCGAACGGCGTGAAGGGGTTCAGGTCGGGGAACTTGTCGTGCAGCACCTTGGTGATGGCCGCAGTCAGCGTCGTCTTGCCGTGGTCGATGTGACCGATGGTGCCGATGTTGACGTGCGGTTTGGTCCGCTCGAACTTCGCCTTCGCCACGGGGGTCCTCCTGTCGGACTGTTCGTGTCGCCGTCCGGTTCGGTAGCCGGTGGTCGGGACGACTGGGATGACACCGGCCCCGACGTGCGGGCCGATGGTGTTTCTGACCGGGCAGATGCTGAAGATCAGGTGCTGCTCGGGTGGTTCGTGGGGGAATCGGGCGAGCGGCCGGTCTACTCGCCGCGAGCCTTCTTGATGATCTCTTCACCGACGTTCTTGGGAACCTCGGCGTAGGAGTCGAACTGCATGGTGTAGACGGCCCGGCCCTGCGTCTTGCTCCGCAGGTCACCGACGTAGCCGAACATCTCCGACAGCGGCACGAGAGCACGGACGACCTTCGCCCCGCTGATGTCCTCCATGGCCTGAATGTGACCACGGCGAGAGTTCAGGTCCCCGATCACCTCGCCCATGTACTCCTCGGGCGTGCGCACCTCGACAGCCATCATCGGCTCCAGGATGACCGCGTCCGCCCTTCGCGCGGCCTCCTTCAGCACCATCGAACCAGCGATCTTGAACGCCATCTCCGAGGAGTCGACGTCGTGGGCCGCTCCGTCGAGCAAGGTGGCCTTGATCCCGACGAGCGGATAGCCCGCCAGCACGCCGTACTGCATCGCGTCCTGGATGCCGTGGTCGACGCTGGGGATGTACTCCCGCGGGACACGACCGCCGGTGACCTTGTTCTCGAACTGGTAGAAGACGCCTTCGCTGGTGTCGAGAGGCTCGATGGTCACCTGCACCTTGGCGTACTGACCCGACCCACCGGTCTGCTTCTTGTGGGTGTAGTCGTACTTCTCGACCTTGCGCCGGATCGTCTCCCGGTAGGCGACCTGCGGCTTACCGACGTTCGCCTCGACCTTGAACTCACGGCGCATCCGGTCGACGAGGATGTCCAGGTGCAGCTCGCCCATACCGGCGATGATGGTCTGCCCGGTCTCGTCGTCATGGTTGACCGTGAAGGTCGGGTCCTCCTCGGCGAGCTTCTGGATCGCCGTACCGAGCTTCTCCTGGTCGCCCTTGGTCTTGGGCTCGATGGCGACCCGGATGACGGGCTCGGGGAACGTCATCGACTCGAGGACGATCGGATTCGCCGGGTCACAGAGCGTGTCACCGGTGGTCGTGTCCTTGAGACCGATGAAAGCGTAGATATGACCGACACTCGCCGTGTCGACCGGGTTCTCTTTGTTGGCGTGCATCTGGAAGAGCTTCCCGACGCGCTCCTTGCGGCCCTTGGTGGAGTTGATCACCTGGTTGCCGGTCGAGACCTTGCCGGAGTACACACGCACGTACGTGAGACGCCCGAAGAACGGGTGGGTCATCACCTTGAACGCCAGAGCGGAGAAGGGCTCGTCGGCCCGCGGCTCGCGGACGATCTCTTTCGTCTCGTCGTTGACCGCGTGCCCGACCATCGGCGGGACGTCGAGAGGGCTCGGCAGGTACTCGATGACGGCGTCGAGCATGGGCTGGACGCCCTTGTTCTTGAACGCCGTCCCGCACAGCACCGGGTAGAACTCGCTGGCGATCGTCAGCTTCCGGATCGCGCCCTTGATCTCCTCGGGAGTGAGCTCCTCGCCCCCGAGATACTTCTCGAGCAGTTCCTCGTCGGACTCCGCGACGGTCTCGATCAGCTGATGGCGGTACTCGGCCGCGACGTCGACGAGATCCTCGGGGATCTCCTCGATGGCGTAGTCCTCGCCCTTGCTCGTCTCGCCGCGCCACGTGAGCGCGCGGTTGTAGATGAGGTCGACGACGCCGACGAACGTGCTCTCGGCGCCGATCGGGATCTGCAACGGCAGCGGCTTGGCGCCGAGACGCTCCGAGATCGTGCGCACGGTGAAGAAGAAGTCCGCACCGAGCTTGTCCATCTTGTTGACGAAGCAGATACGGGGGACCTCGTACTTGTCGGCCTGCCGCCACACCGTCTCGGACTGGGGCTCGACGCCCTCCTTGCCGTCGAAGACGGCGACGGCTCCGTCGAGCACCCGCAGGGAGCGCTCGACCTCGACGGTGAAGTCGACGTGACCGGGGGTGTCCAGGATGTTGATCTGGTGGTTCTGCCAGAAACAGGTGGTGGCAGCGGAGGTGATGGTGATACCCCGCTCCTGCTCCTGCTCCATCCAGTCCATCGTCGCGGCGCCGTCGTGCACCTCGCCGATCTTGTAGTTGATCCCGGTGTAGAAGAGGATCCGCTCCGTCGTCGTGGTCTTGCCGGCATCGATGTGCGCCATGATGCCGATGTTCCGGACCTTGGACAGGTCCGTCAGCACGTCCAGTGCCACAGGGGTCGCCCCTCGCTTCGTTCGTGATTCGTCAGCGCGCCGAAGGCCCGCCGACCGGTCCCCAGGGGAGCCGGCAGGCCTCTCCACCAGGTCACCAGCGGTAGTGCGCGAAAGCCTTGTTCGACTCGGCCATCTTGTGCGTGTCCTCGCGGCGCTTGACAGCCGCGCCGAGCCCGTTGCTCGCGTCGAGGATCTCGTTCATCAGACGCTCGGTCATGGTCTTCTCCCGGCGTGCCCGGGAGTACCCGACGAGCCATCGCAGCGCCAGCGTCGTCGAACGACCGGCCTTGACCTCGATCGGGACCTGGTAGGTGGCACCGCCGACGCGGCGGGACTTGACCTCGATGGCGGGCTTGACGTTGTCGAGCGCGCGCTTCAGCGTGATGACGGGGTCAGTGCCGGTCTTCTCCCGGCAGCCTTCGAGCGCCGAGTAGACGGCACGCTCGGCGACAGACTTCTTGCCGTCCAGCAGAACCTTGTTGACCAGCTGGGTCACGAGCGGCGAACCGTAGACCGGGTCGACGATCAGCGGCCGCTTCGGTGCCGGGCCCTTGCGAGGCATTAGCTCTTCTCCTTCTTCGCACCGTAGCGGCTACGTGCCTGCTTGCGGTTCTTCACGCCCTGGGTGTCGAGCGATCCACGGACGATCTTGTATCGAACGCCGGGGAGGTCCTTCACACGGCCACCGCGCACGAGCACGATCGAGTGCTCCTGCAGGTTGTGCCCCACGCCGGGGATGTAGGCCGTGACCTCGATCTGGCTCGTCAGGCGCACACGCGCGACCTTGCGCAGAGCAGAGTTCGGCTTCTTCGGCGTGGTGGTGTACACGCGGGTGCACACGCCGCGCCGCTGAGGGCTCCCCTTGAGGGCAGGAGTCTTGGTCTTATTGACCTTGTCCTGGCGGCCCTTGCGGACCAGCTGCTGGATCGTGGGCACCGGATCTCCGTGTTCTGTCGTGCTCTCGTCGTCCGTCGGTATTTCTCTGAGGTGTATCGATATTTCTCTGAGGTGTACAGGTGGTACTGGGCCGGACCGCCGTCCGACCCCCGAGCTCGGGCGTGTCGGGCGCTCTCCCCCGGCCCCCGGGCGGAACCCGAGAGGTGAGTTGAGACCCGTCCGCCAGATGAGCCGACCTCACGGTCAACTCCTGAACGCGGGGCAGCCTGAGCGGACCCAGGCGCAGGCGACGAGACTACCCGTCGTCCACAGGGAGCGTCAAAACGGTTCCCTTACCGAGATGACCTGCGGACACCTGGTCGTGACCACGCGATTCACCAACCGCTCCCGAAGGCCGCGAGGACCCCCGGGAACGGCCGCGAAGTACATGATCACAATAGTGTCTATCGGTCGTACCGGCCGAGGTCAAATTCCTCCAGCGGCACGGCCGCGCCACTGCCGACGCCGAAGTGGCCATAATCGACCTCTTCATACCCCGGCATGGCGTACATCGCCGCCTTCGCCTCCTCGGTGGGCTCCACCCGGATGTTGCGGTAGCGCGGCAGACCGGTACCGGCCGGGATGAGCTTACCGATGATGACGTTCTCCTTGAGGCCCAGGAGCGGGTCACTCTTGCCGTTGATCGCGGCGTCGGTGAGGACCCGGGTCGTCTCCTGGAAGGAGGCCGCCGACAACCACGACTCCGTGGCGAGCGAGGCCTTCGTGATACCCATCAGCTCGGGACGTCCGGAGGCGGGGGTACCACCCTCGGCGACGACCCGCCGGTTCTCACTCTCGAAGCGAGAGCGCTCCACCAGCTCGCCGGGGAGCAGCTCCGCGTCACCGGACTCGATGATCGTCACCCGCTTGAGCATCTGGCGGACGATGACCTCGATGTGCTTGTCGTGGATCGACACGCCCTGGCTGCGGTAGACCTCCTGCACCTCGTCGACGAGGTGCACCTGGACCGAACGCGGCCCGAGGATGCGCAGGACCTGCTTGGGGTCGACGGCACCTTCCATCAGCTTCTCGCCGACCTCGACGTGCTGCCCGTCCTCGATCCGCAGCCGCGCCCGGCGGGACACCGGGTAGGCGACCTCCTCCGAGCCGTCGTCCGGCGTCACCACGAGCTTCCGGGTCCGGTCGGTGTCCTCGATCGACACGCGCCCCGCAGCCTCGCTGATCGGTGCCACGCCCTTGGGGGTACGGGCCTCGAAGAGCTCGGTGACACGCGGCAGACCGTGCGTGATGTCGTCACCGGCCACACCACCGGTGTGGAAGGTACGCATCGTCAGCTGCGTGCCCGGCTCACCGATCGACTGGGCGGCGATGATGCCGACCGCCTCGCCGATGTCGACGAGCTTGCCGGTCGCGAGCGAGCGTCCGTAGCACTTGGCACACGTGCCGACCTTCGACTCGCACGTCAGCACCGAGCGGACCTTGATCTCGCTGACACCACGACTGACGAGGTCGTTGATGATGACGTCACCGAGGTCCGTGGCCGCCGGGACGACGACCTCCCCGCCCACCACGATGTTCTCGGCCGAGGAGCGCGCGTACACGCTGGTCTCGACGTCGTCGTGGCGACGCAGGGTCCCGTCGGCGTCCTTGACCGCGATCGGGACGACGAGGCCGCGCTCGGTCCCGCAGTCCTCCTCACGGACGATGACGTCCTGCGCGACATCGACCAGACGCCGGGTCAGGTACCCGGAGTCCGCGGTCCTCAGGGCGGTGTCGGCCAGACCCTTACGGGCACCGTGCGTGGAGATGAAGAACTCCAGCACCGTCAGACCCTCGCGGAAGTTCGCCTTGATCGGGCGCGGGATGATCTCGCCCTTGGGGTTGGCCACCAGACCACGCATACCCGCGATCTGGCGCATCTGCATCCAGTTACCACGGGCACCGGAGGACACCATCTTGAAGATGGCGTTGTCCTTCGGAAGGTTCGCCTCCATCTCCTTGGCGACCTCGTTCGTGGCCTGGGTCCAGATCTCGATGAGCTCCTGGCGACGCTCGTCGTCCGTGATGAGACCGCGCTCGTACTGGGTCTGGACCTTGGCGGCCTTCGCCTCGTAGCGGTCGAGCACGACCTGCTTGTTCGGCGGGGTGACGACGTCCGAGATGGACACCGTGACACCGGACCGGGTCGCCCAGTGGAAACCGGCGGCCTTCAGCGCGTCCAGCGTCGCCGCCACGGCGACCTTCGGGTAGCGCTCCGCCAGATCGTTGACGATCGCGGACAGGACCTTCTTGTCCACGTCGTGGTCGACGAAGGCGTAGTCGACGGGCAGCGTCTCGTTGAAGAGCGCGCGCCCGAGCGACGTCTCAAGGGTGACCGGGTCACCCTGCACCCAGCCTTCCGGAGCCTGCCACCCCGACGGCGGGGTGATGGCTCCGAGCCGGAGCGCGGCCTTCGCCTGGAGGTCGAGCTCACGGGCGTCGAACGCCATGATCGCCTCGGCGATCGAGCTGAACGAGCGCCCCTCACCGACCGCGCCCGGCTTCATCAGCGTGAGGTGGTACAGGCCGATGATCATGTCCTGGGTGGGCATGGTCACCGGACGGCCGTCGGCAGGCTTGAGGATGTTGTTGCTCGACAACATCAGGATGCGCGCCTCGGCCTGGGCCTCGGCCGACAGGGGAAGGTGCACGGCCATCTGGTCGCCGTCGAAGTCCGCGTTGAAGGCGGTGCAGACGAGCGGGTGGATCTGGATGGCCTTGCCCTCGACCAGCTGCGGTTCGAAGGCCTGGATGCCCAGACGGTGCAGCGTCGGTGCGCGGTTCAGCAGCACGGGGTGCTCGCTGATCACCTCTTCGAGGACGTCCCACACGACCGGGCGGGCGCGCTCGACCATGCGCTTGGCGGACTTGATGTTCTGCGCGTGGTTGAGGTCGACCAGCCGCTTCATGACGAACGGCTTGAAGAGCTCCAGCGCCATCTGCTTCGGCAGACCGCACTGGTGCAGCTTCAGCTGCGGGCCGACGACGATGACCGACCGGCCCGAGTAGTCGACGCGCTTGCCGAGCAG
>JAUPKM010000469.1 GCA_030837445.1 Actinomycetota bacterium | reverse complement strand
CCGCACATTCCGCGACGTCTGATCCAGTCTGGCAGGTCGTCGGGGCGATCCCACTGCTCGGCAACAACGTCAGGGCGGTAAGCCTCACCGCGTTGGCAGCGAATCAACTCACCACCCAGGCGCTACCCCCACTGGTGACCGCAGTTCGTGAGCTCCAACCGGACAAGATCAAGGCCGGATCTGGCGCGCTCAACCTGGGTCGAGTCACCGAGGCTGCCGCCCAACTCGGGCTGTCGTCCGAGGCGTTGACCACCGCGCAGGCGACCCTCGATTCGGCACCGGCCACCTTCCTGCTCGGACCTGTCGAAGAGGCGCGCAGCACCTTGGCCGCCAAGTCCTCCGATGTTCAGCAGTCCGTCGACACCGGGGCACGGGTGCTGCGAGTGCTACCAGCGCTATTGGGCGCAGACCGACCCCGGACGTATTTCGCGGCGTTCCAAAGCCCGGCGGAGATTCGAGGCACCGGCGGCTTCCTCGGCACCTACGCCATCATGACGGTGACCAACGGCAAGGTGAGTGTCGAACGCGTCGGCACGAATTCGGAGTTGGTCAATTTCCCCGCTCCCGTGGTGGACCTCGGACCTGACTACCTGCAGCTCTACGGCAAGAGCCCCGCCAGTTGGGTGAGCATGAACCTCTCCCCCAACTTCCCGTATGCTGCCGAACAGTGGGCGACCGCGTGGCAACTCCAAGCCGGACAGCCGATAGACGGCGTGATCGGCCTTGATGTGACGGCCCTGCAGTACCTGGTCGAGGCCACCGGGCCGGTCACCACCCCGGATGGTCGAAGCCTGACTGCGGCCGAGATCGTTCCCTACTTCACCCGGGACATCTACGCCGACTTCGGCGAAGAGAACTCGCAGCGAAAGCAAGTCCAGGCAACCGTGGCCTCCGAACTCCTAATCCGGGCACTCTCCTTCGACGGCGACCCTGGGAGCCTCGTCAAGGCCTTGACGCGCAGCGTCTCCGGGCGACACCTGCAGATATGGAGCGCCACCCCCTCAGCCCAGGCCGCCCTGCTGGCAACCCCCCTCGCTGGCGCCACCGAGGTGACGACCGACCCCTATCTGCAGTTGGTGCTGAACAACGGGGCCGGCAACAAGATGGACACCTACCTGCAGCGCACTGTGAGTTACCGCGGTGGTAGCTGCAACCCCAGCGAGCGCAACCGCCTGTCGACGGTCGAGGTCACCCTGGCCAATACCCTTCCGAGCTCAGGCGACGTCCCCAAGTATGTGGCCGGACGCGTGGTCAACGATCGATTCGTGGCAACTCGCACCAACCGAACCATCGTCTACATCCACCTCAGCCATGGAGCTGGGGTGACCTCGGCCACGCTGGCGGGTAAGCCCGTGAAGTTGTTCTACGGCAACGAGTTGGGCCACCCTGTCGCCTACACGATTGTCGAATTGCCGCCCGGCGGAGTCCCCGTCACATTGCTGTTGGAGTTGCAGGAGCCTGCCAGCACTTCCCCGCCGCGGGTTCCGGTTCAGCCGATGGTCCTACCGCAACGGACCATCGTGGACTACCCCCCATGTCTGTAGGTCAACCGCCGGAGTCTAGACCCCCCGTAGCGGGTGGACCCTGCTCATCCGGTTGGTTCTTTTTCTGGGTCAACTGGTCAGCCGACAGCGAAGGCTGCTAGCGTTTGCGCTGACCGACACACGACCGAACAATTTTGGAGAGATTATGCGCGGAAAGATTGCCCTAGGAACTGCCGCGGGGGCAGGGCTCCTTCTCGTGGCAACGGCCCCTGCTCTTGCAGCCCCGTATCCCCCCGACCCGGGCGGAAACACCTCACAGACCGGCACGACCGTCGACCCGGGCGGCACGATCGGATTCGAATTCGGTGTCAAGGTTCCCTACACCCCCGGCACCACGGTGAGCGTCAGCAGCATCGGTAGCTGTGGCGGATCGTCGTTCGCCGGACCGGCAACCACCACCACTGCCGGCGGCAGTGGAATGGCCAGCGTCAGCCTCACCTTCACCCGCCCCGGCGACTACGTCGTGACCGCGACCGGGTCCGGCAACGTACCCGGTGGCGTGGTCACCTCCACAGGTACCGTGCACGTGAGCGGTCCCTGCGGCGGCGGCGGCGGCGGCGGCGGCGGCGACCTCGCCAGCACCGGCGGCAGCAGCAGCACAGCAACGATCGCAGTCATCGGTGGCGGTCTTCTACTCGCTGGCGTTGGAGCCGTTGTGGTGGCGCGTCGTCGGGAGCGCAACCACGCCTGAAGTTAGACCAGTATTGCTAGAGGACCCGGAACATATGTTCCGGGTCCTCTAGCATTGTCATGCCAGTCCGGTGTCGCCTGCGGGCGTCCCGGGCGTCGACACACCAGTGCGGTGTGGCGGGGAACGAACTTCATGGTGCCGAATTGAGGACTGCTAATGACGAACCGCACGCTTGGCATTATCGCTTTAGCCGTTTTGCTGGTGCTGGATCTGATTCTGGTGTTCTTCGCGGTTCGACCCGATAGCACTGCAGCCACCAGCACAGTTGCCCGACCGGCCTCAACGGCGAGGCCCAGCGCAGGCGGAAGCGCGAGTCCACGTCCCAAGCCCGCGGCAGCCAATGTCGGCCAACAGCGTTCGGTGTCGCTGCTTGACGGTGGATCAGCGCTGATGGCCACCGCTGGCACCTGCGCGGGCGGTGGTGCGGCGGTGTTCCGGTCCACCGACACGGGCGCGACCTGGACGGGAACGGAGGCCCCAGGGGCCGTTGTACCGAGAGTGACGCTCACCGGGACGGAAGCTGGGTTCGCGATCGGGGCTGGCCAGGGCTGCGAGGAGGCACTGCTGTTCCGCGACACGAATTCGCTGCAGGGCTGGTCCGAGGGCATCTCGCCAGCGGACACCTGGTTCTTACTGCCACAGGTGCCGGCGCGCATCAATGGGCCTGCGGGGCTGGTCGACAGCCCCTGCGGCCAGCAAGTGACTATCGGTCTCACCCCCAGCGCAAGCCCGGAAGCGGCGGTACTCTGCGCCGACGGCTTCCTCCAGAAGACTGCTGACGGCGGTGAGACCTGGCAGCGCGGCCAGCAACTCGCGGGCGGTCGGGCGATCGGCGGCGATCCCGCCGGGGAACTGCTGGCGCTGGCCACGATTCCTGGCTGCGATGGTCTCGGCGTTTTCGTCAGCGATGAGGTAGGAGCCTGGCTGCAGACGACCTGCCTGGTCGGCGCCGACCGCACCGGGGCCGTCGGGATCACGAACGACGGCACTACAGTGATCGCAGTCGATGGCGCCGGCAAGACCTACGCAAGCACTGACTCCGGCCGGACGTTCGCCTAGGGAGGCAGCTGGATGCGAGCTTTCGTTCGCAATCTCGGCGAGGTGATGATCACGCTCGGCCTCGTGCTGTTGCTTTTCGTCAGTTACCAACTGTGGTGGACGAATGTGTTGGCCGACCGGGCAGCCAACCAGGCGGCGAACGCCATCACCGATTCCTGGAAGGCGTCGCTGAAGGACCCGCCCGCCGAGTTGACCAAGCAGCCCCCGGAAGGCACCGGCTTCGCCCTGATGACCATCCCGCGGTTGGGCAGCGATGTGGAGGGCGAGCCGGTTATCCAAGGAGTCAGCCTGGAGGTGCTGGCAGAGGGTATCGGCCACTACCCGGG
>JAUPKM010000468.1 GCA_030837445.1 Actinomycetota bacterium | reverse complement strand
GCGTCACAAAGCCGCCTCCACGATCTACTGCACCCAACTACCGCCCGGGCAATGGCACGACCGAATGGAAGAGAAGATCCTCGCCGACGCGATCATCGACCGCATCACCACCAACGCCCACACCACCGTGCTGAACTGCGACGAATCACTACGCAAACACTTCAGCGACCTCAACTGAGACAAACCGCCTGGCGGGACCGGGCCCCCGGTCCCGCCAAGCGGCCAAGGCTCCACGGCCAACCCCCGGAAGACCGGCTCAACAACCACCGGAACAGTGGCTCACCCAACAACGGAACACCGGCCCTCACCGAGCGCAATATCCACCGTCGACGAATCGGTGATCGCCGCCCCCATGCAGCAACAGCTGTCCACCTTCGGGGAGCTGCAGCTCGACGATGCCTCCAAGATCATCGGGTGCTGGAACGGTCTGGCCAAGCGTGCCGGTTCCACCGCAGACGGCACCGCCAACTTCGGCCCCGACGAGCCGCCCATGCAGCGTGCCGTCGCCTTCGCCAAGGACATCGCCGCCTCCAAGCGCCTGGCCGAAGTGTTCCCCAAGGTGGTGACTACCTACCGGCAGACTTTGAACGCCCAGGAGAACGAGGGCTACCCGGTCTCCGGCACCAACCGCGACCTGTTCTGCGATGTCCACCATGTGGATGGCACCTATAACGCGCTGCGTCGCAACGCCGAGCTGGCCTGGCTCAAAGCCCCGGTCGGTGAGGGCGAGTGTCGCATCTTGACCAACGCCCGTTGCCTGTCCGAGGGCGTGGATGTTCCAGCCCTGGACGCGGTGCTGTTCCTACAGCCCCGCAACTCCATCGTGGACGTGGTGCAGTCGGTGGGCCGGGTGATGCGGCTCTCGCCGAAGAAGGAATACGGCTACGTCATCCTGCCGGTCGCGGTGCCCGCCGGGGTAGACCCGGCCAGTGCTCTCGCTGACAACGTCCGGTTCAAGGTCGTGTGGCAGGTGCTCAACGCCTTGCGCTCTCACGACGAGCGGTTCGACGCGATGATCAACAGCATCGCCCTAAATGCCAACGGCGACAAGAAGTCGGGGCTGGGTAGCGGGCAGCTTCTCGGTGCCCACGTCGGCCCCACCACCGATGACAACGAGGAGCTGTCCACCAGACCGGCGCAGATGGCCCTGTTCTCGGTCGGGCAGTGGCAGGAGGCCATCTACACCCGGATCGTGGACAAGGTCGGCACCCGCGTCTACTGGGATCAGTGGGCCGCCGACGTGGCCGACATCGCCACCGCCCAGATCACCCGCATCAACGCCATCCTCGACTCCCCGGACACCAGCAAGAAGGTGCTCAAGCAGTTCGACCGATTCCAGAAGGGGCTGCGCGACAACCTCAACGACTCCATCAGCCGCGCCGACGCGATCAGCATGCTCTCCCAGCACCTGATCACTAAGCCGATCTTCGACGCGCTGTTCGCCGGGCACGACTTCGCCACCCACAACCCGGTCTCCCGAGTCATGCAGGCGATGGCCGACGCGCTCGACGGCAGCGGCCTGGAGGCCGAGACCAAACGGCTGGCCAAGTTCTACGACTCCGTGCGGCTGCGGGCCGAGCAGGTCGTGGACGCTCAGGGCAAGCAGCACCTCATCGCCGACCTGTACGAGAAGTTCTTCAGAACGGCGTTCAGGAAGCAGTCCGAGGCCCTGGGCATCGTCTACACCCCGGTCGAGGTGGTGGATTTCATCCTGCGCGCCGCCGACCACGCGTCCCGCGAACACCTCGGGCGTGGGCTGACCGACGTGGGTGTCCACATCCTCGACGGGTTCACCGGCACCGGCACCTTCATCACCCGGCTCCTGCAGTCCGACCTCATCACCCCACAAGACCTGGCCCGCAAGTACACCAGCGAGCTGCACGCCAACGAGATCATGCTGCTGGCCTACTACATCGCTGCCGTCAACATCGAAACCACCTACCACGCCGTGGCGGGCAAGACCGTCGCCGAGGACAGCTATGAACCCTTCCCCGGCATCGTCCTCGCCGACACCTTTCAGATCGCCGAGCAGGACGACACCCTCGACCTTGAAATCTTCGCCGCCAACAACGAGCGCATCCAGGCGCAGATCGACACCGACATCAGCGTCATCATCGGCAACCCGCCCTACTCCGTCGGCCAGGCATCCGCCAACGACCTCAACGCCAACACCAAGTACCCCACCCTCGACGGGCGCATCGAATCCACCTACGCCGCCAAGTCCACCGCGACCAACAAGAACAGCCTGTACGACTCCTACATCCGCGCGTTCCGCTGGGCGACCGACCGCATCGGCGACGCAGGTGTCGTGGCCTTCGTCTCCAACGGCGGCTGGGTGGACGGGAACACCGCCGACGGGATGCGGCTGTCGTTGGCCGACGAATACAGCCACATCTACGTCTACAACCTGAGAGGCAACCAGCGCACCGCCGGTGAACTCTCCCGCCGGGAGGGCGGCAAAATCTTCGGCTCCGGCAGTCGCAACACCGTGGCCGTCTTCATCGGGATCAAAGACCCCGCCCACGCCGGGGCCTGCCAGATTCATTACAACGACATCGGCGACTACCTCACCAGAGAGCAGAAGCTCCAAATCGTCGCTGACAACACCATCGACAGCGCCGACTGGCAGACCATCACCCCCAGCCTGACCGGCGACTGGATCAATCAGCGCGACGAGACATTCAGCACCTGGCCCGTCATCGGAGACAAGAAGCTGACCCCGGGCGCGGCCTCGGTATTCAGCCTCTTCTCCCGGGGACTGGAATCTGGCCGGGATGCGTGGGTGTACAACTTTTCGCGCCCTCTTCTGACTCGCCACGTCGAGCTACTGATTGACAACTACAACAGCGAGTTATCGCCGTTCGCCAAGTTCGCTCAAGAGTTGGCGGTGACCAAGCCCACCGACGCGACAGTGGCGGATTACCTTGGGGGAAATCCATCAGCCGCCGATGAAAAGCGCATCAAGTGGACTTCGACCCTCCAATCCCGTCTAGCTCGGAATCAGTCGGTGGCCTTCGACCCGAGCGGGGTTCGATCGGCCAGCTATCGACCTTTCAGCGTTCAGTGGGCCTACTTCAATGACGCGCTAAACCACCGCTGCGGGGAGCTACGCGCGATGTTCCCAACTCCAAACCACTGCAATTTCGGCATGGTCGTCATGGGGCCGCGCCCAGCGGCGGAGTTCGCGGCTGTGATGACCAATCGCATGCCAGACGTTGCACTGTTCGTTTACACCACTCAGTTTTTCCCCCGCTGGACGTACCGACTCGCAATGGACGACGGCACTCTTGACTTCACCGGCGATGACGATGTTGACGAGTGGGGCTACCGGCGGGTGGACAACATCTCCGACCAAATCCTCGCCACGTATCGCGCCGCTGTGGGTGAATGGGTTAGTAAGGACGACATTTTCTACTACGTCTACGGCATCCTGCACGATCCCGGCTTCCGAAGTCGGTACGCCGCCGACCTTAAGAAAATGCTGCCGCACATCCCCGAACCGGAGAACCTCGACCGCTTCCAACTCGTCG
>JAUPKM010000467.1 GCA_030837445.1 Actinomycetota bacterium | reverse complement strand
GGTCGATACTTGGGCAGGGTCTGCCTGCAACCGGCTACACCGCCGAGGTAACACTGACTGCCGGCAGCACCTTCGACGTGGTGGTGACCGATCAAACGAACTCATTCCCGACCGATCCGGCGCTCGGCCTGCCGCCTCGGCCGGACACGACCTTCTCCTGGTGGCCCCGGGGTAAGCAGGCGGACGCCACCCTCGTGACCAAATCCTTCTCGCTGAACTGACCGAGTCGCGCGGAGCGTCAGAGGAGTAGTTGCGGAACCCAGTCGGCCGGGGCACCATCGAGCAGCACAAGACCCGCGCCAGGGAGTCCGGTGAAGAGTCCCGGCATCGGAATATCATCCGACTTCGCTCCCAGCATGGACCGCGGAAGCTGCTCCGCCGGGCGCGCCAGCACCGCCGCGACGATGCCGTTTGCGGCCGCCTCCCAGCCTGGGTCACGCAGCGACGTTGGGGCCAACGCCGACAGTGTCCGCAGCACCGCAACACGGCCAAGGTTTCCGCAGCAGAGGTGGTCCCTGGCAGCTAGCGGCGCAGACGCTGTCGTGTCCGCAGCCGCGACCAACTCGCGTCGCCAGACCGGCGCCCGCGGGCAGTCCGGGAGCAGTTGCAGTAGTCGCAGCCGTGTCAACGCGATCCCCGGAGCGCCAGCGCACCAGCCCATCATGAAGGCGTTGTCGCCACCATTGATCCGGTAGTCCGGCCAATTCCGCGCCACCGGGTCGTAGCTGTCGGATTCGTAGTCCAGTCCCCGCACGGCTGCGTCCAGATAGGCCATCTCTGCCAGTGCCACGCCGGCCTCGGCGAGCGCCAATGAGATCCCCGCCGACCCGTGCGCCAGACCAGTCAGCGGCGCCGAGGCGGGTAGCGTCGACCACGCCCCTGTGTCAGCTTCCTGTCGACTCACCAACACCTCGGCAGCAGACCGAATGAGCGACTCCAGCAACTCCGCGTGGCAACTTGCCCGGTCGGCGGCCAACAGTCGCACTAGCGGGGCGATCAGGCCTGCGGCCCCGGAAATCAGGTCGAGCCCCCGATCGTCGGCCAGCATCCGGGGCGACAGCGCGCGCAGCAACGAAGACTCGGCCGATTTGATCTCCGACGAGTCGGCCTGCCCCCGGTCGCGCAGGAACGCCAACCCGCGCAGCAGCCCACCGACACCGGTCATTCCCAGGCCGGTGGCGACCACCAGTCGCACCACGTCCCCCTCGTCGACGGAGTTGAGCAACCGCAGCAGCGGCGCCAGTGCGGCCGCAGCGATCCGACCGCCTGGGTCAACAGAGGGGTCGACCTGCGCTCCCTGTGCGAGCGCCACCGCGAGTCCCATCCGGCCGTCGTAGAGTCCCGATCCGACAGACTGGACATTCGCTCTCAGCCCGTCCGGGAGCAGGCTCAACCCCATCCAAGTGCTCCCATCGGCGACCACGATCTCGGCCTCGCGCACCCTGGCCAGGCAGGTACGACCCCGCGGAACCGAATCGGGGGCGCTCACCTGTGGTGCGATCCTCGGGCCCGCCGCCGGATCGGCAGACATGCGATAGTTCGACGCTGCCACCGACGCTCGGATCAGTGACACTTGCCACCGCAGGTCGGCCTCCCCGAGTCCGGCCACTCTTGAGTCGACTCGGGACCAGGTATCGCCCTCGGGCCAGTCGTCGATCCGACCCTCCAGCCATTCCGTGCAGCCACCGTGCAGCGGCACCTGAAAGTAGGGAACATCCAGTCTGGTCAGCGCGTCCTGCTCTGCCACCATCAGCGGCCAGGTTTGGCTTGCCTCAGCGCCGAGGAAGGCCCGCGTCAACCGTTCCAGTACCAGCCCTCGGGCAGCGCAAGAGGTCAGCGCCGCCGGTTTCACCGAGGCTGCCAACAGGCTTGCGTACACGTAGGTGGGCCGGATGACCGTCCGACGTCGTAGCCGCGCGGACTGTTCTCGTAACGCTCGCAGCCGGGGAGCCAACTCGGTCGCCAGCAACCTGTAGGTCTGCTCGAAGCCGGCCACCAGCGTGTCCAGATAAGTACTGAGCGGACCTTCGATACCGATCGGGGTGGGCAGGCTCTGGGGATGGACGGCGCGGGTGTCACCTCCGCCGGGCACCATCGCGTCTGAGTTGACATGCCGCCAGCCACGACTCCCGACTCCGTGGACGTCCACATCACCGGGCGCCGCTCCCAGGGCGCTTATGTCCAGCGCCGTCTGTCGGCCCTCCAGCCAAAGCCAGGTCGGCAGCATCCCGACCCGCAGCACCGAGGCCGGGTCCGCACCGGGCACATCCAACTCGACCGCCGCCGACAGCCGCGCCGCCGGTGGGGCGGCCATGTCGAACAGGGTCTCGGCATCCACCAGCACCAATTGGGACCCGACCGCGATTAGATTCTCCTGGTGGCAGTCGGTGGCGGCCAGCGAGTGCAACAGGGCGAGGGTGCGACCCGCGTTGCGGTAGAAGCCCTGCAATTCCTGCTCGGTCGCACACGGCCGCGCGGTGACGTACTCGACGTACCCGTAGTCCCGACCGCCAGGCTCGGAGCGCGTCAGTGCGTTCGCAGCACGCAGGGGCTGCTGCGGGGTTAATCGCGACAGTGCCTTCACCAGCCGTTCGTACAGGTCCTCCAGCGCCACATTCCGAGGTTTGTAGACCAGCCGGCTCTCGCCGAACGCCAGGATGCACACCGACCGGCCCTCGTTGTGGGTGTCACCCACGGCCCCCTGGACGGCGGTCAGCTGCGTGGTCGCGGGAATCTGGAACCGAGCGGCCAGCGCGACCCGGTCGCGGTCTAGTCGGACCAGTAGCTCGCTGACGGATTGGGTCCACTGCCCGACCACTTTCGCCAGCACACTGCCCAGAACGGGGAACCGGGT
>JAUPKM010000466.1 GCA_030837445.1 Actinomycetota bacterium | reverse complement strand
ACCAGGGCAACAGGGTGGCGTCCTGGAACATCAACGCCACAGTGCCGTTGAGTTCCACGGTGCCGGTCGTCGGCTCCTCCAGTCCGGGGGCGATTCCGAGCATCGTGCTCTTACCGCAACCGGAGGCGCCGACCACCGTCAGAAACTCTCCGGCGGCCAGCGTCAGATCCACTTCCGACATCGCCACGACCGAGTCGTCACCGTTCCCGAAGGACTTGCTGACCCCGCGCAGGGTGAGAGCTGTCTTGGTCATGAGACGGTCGGCTGCCCGTTCGAGGTGAGCACCTTGTTCAACGGCCCAAGGTCGTACAGCTTCGTGGGATCACCAGCGCCGTCGAACTCCTCGGAGTTGAGCAGTCCGACGTCGATCGCATGCTGCGCACTGGCCACCAGGGTTGCCTGCAACGGGTCCGAGGTGAAGGTGATCTGCTTCCACGCCGAGGCGACGACATCCGCGGCGGGCGCCTTCCCGGTCAGCTCCTGCAGCGAGGCGATGGTGTCGGCCTGCGCCTTGCCGGGATCTGCGACGATCGTCTTCAGCGTCGCGACATGGCCGGAAAGGAAGGCGGCCACTAGGTCGGGGTGCTCCTGCAGGAACTTCGTCCGGACTATGACATTGGTGGTGACGAACTTCCCGTCGGGCCAGAGACTGTTCTCGTTCACCAGCACTTTGGCACCCTTCTTGACGTACTCGGACACCCAGGGTTCGGGCACCCAGGCTCCGTCGATCTGGCCGGAACCGTACGCGGTCAAGCCTTCGGAGTTGCTCTGCGGCTTGATCGAGACGTCACCGCCGCCGTCCTTGTTGGTGGTGATTCCCTGCTGCTTGAGCCAGTACCGCAGCGCGACGTCCTGGGTGTTTCCCAACTGCGGTGTCGCCAGTGTCTTGCCCTTCAGCTCGGCGGCCGAGTTGATCCCGGGCTTGACCACCAGCGCGGCTCCGCCGGATGCGGCTCCCGCGATCACTCGAACGGCCTCACCCTTGGACTCGACGAACGCATTCACGGTGGGGTTAGGCCCGATGTAGGCGATGTCCAGCGAGTCGGAGAAGAGGGCCGTGACCGCCTCCGGTCCGGCGTTGAACAAGGTGGGCTTGACGGTTGCGCCGAGCGGTTTGAGGGCTGCGGCGAAGGTGCCCTCCTGGGCGCCGATCAGGGCAGGCGCGTGGTTCACGTTGGGGAAGAAGCCGAGCCGCACCTCGGTGCCGGAGGAACCGCCGCCCGCAGCGTCGGAGCCGCCGGGACTGGCGGAACTCGACGACCCGCAGGCAGCAACCAGCCCAACCAGCACGATCGCGGTGATAGCCATCAGCACCGCGCGCAGCCGACCGCCAACTTCCTTGAGCGTCGTGTTGGTTGCTGCGTCACCACTTGCCATGTCTACCTCCTACTAGGTCTGGGTACGCTAACCCTACTGTGCCTATAGACAATATAGACACAGTGGAGAATGTTGTCGCGCATCCCCTCCGCCGAAAGGGTTTGCCTGTCGCCGGATGGCTCTACTGTGTGACCATGACCGCCGACGATTCGGGCAGCCCCGAACGACCGACCGCCTCGGCCGGAGCGGAGCCCCCGGCCATGTCCCTGCGCGGATTGACCAGGACCTTCGGCGAGAAGCGCGCCGTGGACGACCTGAGCCTGGAGATTCCAGCGGGCACGTTCTACGGGATCTGCGGACCCAACGGGGCCGGTAAGACAACCACGCTGAAGATGGCCACCGGCCTGCTCCGACCGTCCGGCGGCTCCGTCGCGGTCGACGGGATCGATGTCTGGGCCGATCCAGTGGCGGCAAAGGCACACTTCGGGTTCGTGCCTGACAACCCGAAGCTGTTCGACCGGCTGAACGGCCCTGAATTGCTTGAGTTCGTCGGTGCCCTCCGGAGTATGGATCCCGCCGTCGTCCGCGAGCGCAGCGAGGAGATCCTCACCGCCCTCGATATGGCCAAGGACCGCCGGACGCTGATAGCCGACTACTCCTTGGGGATGACCAAGCGGATCGGACTGGCCGCGGCGATCCTGCACAACCCGCGGGTGCTGATCCTGGACGAGCCGTTCGGGTCGCTGGATCCGGTGAATACCTCGGTGATGGAGGAACTGCTGCAGCTGCACCGCTCCGGTGGCGGCACCGTCGTCTTCTCCTCGCACGTGATGGATGTGGTGGAGCGGCTGTGCGACCGGATCGTCATCATCGACGACGGCCGAGTGCGCGCAGAGGGCACGATTGCCGAGGTCTCCGGTGGCCAGCGGCTGCAGGACGCCTTCGTGTCGTTGGTCGGTGGCCGGGACCTCGATGACGGGAGTATGGGATGGCTCGGGTCTTCGTCCGGCTGAAGCTGCGGCTGCTTCGCAACGGCTTCTCCTCCTCCCCCGGCACTGCGGTCCTCTACGGGCTGGGGACGCTGCTCGCCGTCGGCGGAGGCATCCTGATGGCTGTGCTGCTGGCATCGACGGTCGGGGGCGCCGACAAGGCCGGAGCGGTACTTCCGCTGGTGGTGTTCGCGTTCATCTGGCTGATCTGGATCGTCGGACCGCTACTGAACTCCAGCCAAGGGGACCAGAGCATCGATCCGTCGCGGTTGGAGTTGCTACCGCTGAGCCACTCGGTGCAGGTCAGAGGCCTGTTGGTGGCCGGCCTGGTCGGACCGGCGGCTGTCGGGACGTTCATCGGGGCTCTCGGTGCGGCCCTTGCCACAGACTTGACGGTGCCGGCTCGGGTGGGGGCTGTCCTGTGCGCGGTGCTGCTGGTGCTGATGTGCGTGGCATGGTCTCGGGCGTTGGCGGCGGCCTTTGCCGGAGCGCTCAATTCCCGCCGCGGTCGGGACCTCACAGTCGCCCTCTCCGGATTGATCGGGATCGTCATCTACTTCGCCTCGCAGCGCCTCGGTAGCGAGATGTCGAACCTGAGCGCTACCCGCTCCTCCGGCGGCTACGACCTGCTGGCAGTGCTCCCGCCGGCGGCCTTGGGGAGGGCATTGGGGGCTCTGAAGTCCGGCGAATGGTTGCTGGCGGCCGGTCTGATGGTGTGGGGTGCCGTGGGGATCGTGCTGGCGCTGTACGTCTGGCGCTGGGCGCTGGCTCGCCGGCTGGACGGTGCCGGCGGCGGGGGGAAGACGAAGGAGGCAGCCGTCCCCGTAGGGACCAGCGTGCTCTTTCCGCCCTGGGTCCGTTGGCTGCCCCGCACGCCGATGGGTGCGACCGCCGCGAAGGAGATGCACTACTACCTGTTCCGCTCGACGCTGCAGTTGCAGCAGCTGGTGCTGGGCACGGTGTTCGCGCTGCTGTTCGCGGGTCGGTCCCTGTTCGGCTCCGATCCGGGACCGATGGCCGACTACCTCGGGGCGCTGGTGCTGTTCGTCGTGCTGTTCCAGAGCGCGCCCAACGTGTTCGGGATCGACAACGCGACCACGTCGACCTACCTGTTGACCGGAGTGAAGATGAGCGAGGTGCTGGCCGGGAAACTGGTGGCGCTATTACTGATCGGACTCCCACTGGGAGTCATCCTGCAATTGGTGGCGACCGGCGTGCACGGGCATTGGTCCCAGCTCCCGCTGGGCTTGGTGGCGGTACCGTTGCCGTGGCTGGTGTGGTTGGGTCTCGGGTCGCAACTGTCAGTCCGGGCCGCTTTTCCGGTGGCGCCTGGTCGTCGACAGAACAGTGGCGCCGCGCTGGTTGCCACCTTCGGCGGATTGCTGATCGGGGGCGTGCTGGTGCTCGCCCTTCTGGCCGCGGCCGCGGGGGTGAGCGAGGCGGTCGGTTCGCAGTGGGCTGGCCTGGCCACGGCCTGGGTGCTTGCGGCGCTCGTCGGAGTGTTGGGCCTGCGAAACGCCGCCGCGGTCCAGGAACGCGATCCGACCGTGCTGCTGGCCAAGCTGGGCGGGGACCGAGCCTGATCGCGAGGCCAGATCCAGGCGCGGTCAGCCGAAGTGGATCGGTGCCCCTTCGTCCTCGTCGTCCTCCGCCGCAGCTGGACCGATTCGGATCAGAAGCAGCACCACCACTGCAGCGCCTGCCAGCAGCGCAGCGCCAACGTAGAAGCCTTGTGAGTAGCCGTGTGTGAGCGCGGCCGGCATTGCGGCGGCCCCCAACTCCTTGTTCGCCGCCAGGAAGGACGCGGTCGCGGTCACCGCGACCGTGCTCATCAGCGCAGTTCCCAACGAGGCACCGACCTGCTGACTCGTGTTGATGGTGGCGCTGGCGACGCCGGCGTCCCGGTGCTCGATCCCGTGCAGCGCCACCGTCGCGGTCGGAATGAAGGTGAACGCCATCCCGATACTCATCACGACCATCGACGGCAGGATGTGGGTGACGTACTCGGAGTCCGGCTCGATCTGCGCCAGCCACAGCAGTCCCGCCGCGCCCATGATCAGGCCGGGCACCATCAACGGGCGGGGTCCAACCCGGGGCAGCAGTTGGGAGGCAACCCCCGCGCCGAGGATGATGCCGACGCTGAACGGCAAGAACGCCAGACCGGCCTTTACCGGCGAGTAGCCGAGGATGAGTTGCAGGTAGAGACCGAGGAACAGGAACATTGCGAACAGTCCGGCACCGGTCATAATCGAGGAGATGTAGGCGCCACCTCGGTTGCGCTCCAGCGGCACCCGCATCGGCAACAGCGGCTTGTCGCTGCGCACCTCGATCACCACGAAGGCCGCAAGCAGTGCGATCGCAAGACCGAACCACATCAGGGTCGACGGCTGGGTCCAGTGAGCGCTGTCGGTCAGACCGGTCGGGGCCGCGCGGGTGAACCCATAGACCAACGCGACAAGTCCGAGCGTGACGGTGACCGCGCCGGGGATGTCGTAGGAGGGATGGCCCTCCGCCTTGGATTCTCGAACCACTCGGACCGCCAGCAGCGCGGCCAGGATGGCGATCGGCGTGTTGACCGCCAGGCACCAACGCCACGACAGGTACTCGGTGAGCAGGCCACCAAGCAGCAGGCCGATCGCCGCGCCGCCGCCGGAGATGGCCCCGAATACCCCGAACGCGCGTGCCCGCTCCTTGGGGTCATGGAAGGTCACGGTTATCAGAGCCAGTGCCGACGGCGCCAGCAGCGCCGCGAACGCACCCTGAAGTCCGCGGGCCGCGAACAGCAAGGTCGCGTTGGGAGCCAGGCCGCCCAGCAGTGAGGCCGCGGCAAATCCGAGCAGACCGATGATGAAGGTGCGCTTCCGGCCCGTGTAGTCGGCGATCCGGCCACCCAGCAGCAACAGGCCACCGAAGGTGATGGTGTAAGCGGTGACCACCCATTGCAGCTCCGACGGCGCGATCCCGAGGTCCTGCTGCGCACTGGGGATCGCGAGGTTCACGATCGACGCGTCCAGCACGATCATCAGTTGGGCGAGCGCGATCACCGTCAGCGCCCGGAACCGCTTGGGGTCGGCAGTGGGCAGGGACGATGTCACGGCAGCTGGATCCACTCGGATCAGTATCCACTATCGGTGGATGGCGTCAGGGGCCCTACGGCCTTACACGCCTCGTACGTTCCGCCGGTGTTTGGATGTCTGGCCACCGGCGACACTGGGTATTCGTATTAGTGAAGGCGCACCACCACAGACCACGACCCCCAGCCAAGGAGAGCAGTACCCATGATCGGATCATTCGACGACCTCACCGCAGAGAGTCTTTTCAGCGCTAGGCCGTCGGCCAAGGCGACGTTCGCCAGGGCGGCACATGAGAGCGCCTTCCTGCGGGACTCCCTCTACTCAGTCCCCGGCCTCGGCTGAAGTATCCGGCTGAGCGTGGCGCCGATGCCATCGGTGCTTCTTCTCGACAGTCTCATCCTCGGACCCGGCGGCATGCCCGCCGGGTCCGTCGGTGTCTCGTTCGTAGGACGACTCGTAGACCACGTCGTACGACGGCAGGTACTTCTGCAGGAAGACGGTCACCATTCCGGCGGTTGGCATCGCGAAAAGTGCGCCGAGCGGCCCCGCCAACGCGCCACCCAACAAAGCCGATCCGAATGCGATGCCAGCATTGATGGTCATCGTCTTGGAACTGATCCGTGGACTCAACAGATAGTCGTGGATCTGTTGGTAGATGATCGCCCACACGAGCAGGATTACGGCCTGCCAGACACCCCGTTCGGCCAGTGTCACCAGCACCGGGATCGAGATGCCGACGTAGCTGCCCACAACCGGGATGAACTCGACGAAGAAGGCCCCGAAGAACGCGAGCGGCAACGAGTAGAAGAACGGCATCCCGAGGAATTCCATCACGATGAAGGTGCAGGTGCCGGTGATCAGCATGAGGAGTAGGCGCGAGTAGAAGTAGCCGCCCGTCTGCGAAATCGCAGTGTCCCAAGCGTCGACGAAGCGTTGCTGGTTCTTGACATCCAGTCGTCGCAGAATGGTCCGCCGCAACGCGGGCTCACCGGCGGCGATCAGGAACGTGAACATCAAGGCGGTCAAAAGTTTGAACACGAGGGCGACTCCGCTGCCCGCGATCGACAGCACATGGGAGCCGCCGTTCTTCTTCAACCAATCCTCGGCGTTGGTAAGAATCTGCGTGTCATTGCTGCCGACCGTGCCCACCGGCAGACCTTTGGCCTTGGCTTCGGTCAACCACCGCGGGACGTCTGCGCTCAACTTGCCGCTCATGTCCACAATGGCGGGAATCAGGAAGGCGATCAGGCCGACAATAGTGCCGACGACTATCAGGAAGATGACGGCCGTGGCCAGTCCCCGCGACCAGCCGTAGCGGCGGACGAGGGCATTGACGCCGGGCACCATCGCCAGCGCGAGGAAGCACGCGACAACGACAATCTCAACCAGGTCCGCGGCCTGTCGCAAGGCCCAGAGCGCGGCCCAGACGATGAGCACGATGAAGACGATCCGCCAGGTGGCTCGCACCACGAAGCGCATCGCCCAGTCGGGGGCCTCGGTGGGTTTCGGCGCCGGAGGAGCGTCGGGCTCGGCAGCTGCGGAGTCTTCGCGGGTCGCCACAGGCGCAGGTTACTGCCGGGCGTCGCGGCCGCGCAGTCGAACGGCGGAGCGGGTGGCGGGGTTATAGGCCTTGGGTCATCCCCCACGGCTGGGCCGGGCCCCACTGGTAGGGATCGAACCGCGGCTCGATCGCCGCGATGGCCTCCGCGAAGGTGAAGTAGTCCTCATACAGCGCAGCGTCGAGCACCGCGCCCTCCAGTCCGTTCGGGACCAGCGCGAGCAGTTCATGCAGATGTTCCAACTTGGCGATCCCGCCAGCGGCATCGACCCGACCCGAGAAAGACCCGAAGACCCGCGCCAGCAGTTCGGTGTCTGGTCCCCGACGGGTGCCCTCGATGTCAATATCGGACACCACCACCCGGGGGCAGTGGGCCGCCTGCAGCGATGCGAGGGTGGATTCCACGGCTGCGCCGTCCAGCGCGATCCCCGGCGCGTGGACCGCACCGGCGTGGATGTCGATCGCCATCCCGATCCGGCCGGCGTGGCTGGGGAACTGAGCACAGACCCATTCCCAGTCGGCCATCGCGACAGTGTCCAGGACGATCCGCTGGCCGCCGAGGGACATCGCCCGGTGCAGCGATTCTTGGTCGCGAATGCCGCCGGCGAGCTGGACGTGGGCGCGGCTGTGGACCGCCTTGATCACTTTCCGAATCAGCTCAGTGTTGTCACCCTGACCGGCGAGCGCGTCCAGGTCCACCACGTGCAGCCATTGCGCACCCTGCTCAACCCAGGCTCGGGCATCAGCCACCGGATCTCCGAACGTGTGGCGGCTGTCCACCACCCCGCGCTTGCGGACAACGGCCTCACCGTTGGAGATTTCCACGGCGGCGAGCAAGGTCAGGCGGGAGGAGTCCATGGCTGGTCAGCCTAGACCCATCTCGCCGGCGGGAGATCTCCAGTCAGGGTCAGCGCCATGCGTCGTCACGGTCCGCATCATTCAACGGCACGCTGGCAGCTGCCTCAAACGACTTGCGAATCTCATCCAGCGGCGGCGCCGACTTCAGCAGGTCATCGTCGATGTCAAATTCGCGCTCCGTCATGAGCCAAGTGGATACCGCATCCAGCCGACATGT
>JAUPKM010000465.1 GCA_030837445.1 Actinomycetota bacterium | reverse complement strand
TTTCTGAAGCGAGTCGACCTTCCCGACAAGAACTGGAAGTTCTCGTCCAACGATGCCAAGGAACGAGAGTTCTGGGACGACTACCAGACGGCATTCTCAGAGATGCTGACCCACACCAGCACGGAATGGGCGCCCTGGTACGTCGTCCCTGCCGATCACAAGTGGTACGCGCGACTCTGCGTCTCGGCCGTGCTGGTGAACACTCTGATGGAGATAGATCCGCACTATCCGACGGTCGGGCCCGAGAAGTTGCAGGATCTCGCGAACACACGGGTCATGTTGGAAGCTGAGGCACCGGCGGGTGCGTCCGCGGATCCCTTCCAGGCCGAGTTGCAGGCGGACGCAGACAAGCAGAAGGCGAGGAAAGAGGGCAAGCGTCAGCGTGGAGCAAAGAAGAAGTCCAAGAAGTAGCGCGCGTCAAAAGAGGGGACCGCCGGGTCCCGCCCGCAGCTATCCCGACAACGCGACAGACCAAGGAGGGGAGGGTCTGATGACCCAGTTGAAGCACATCGATCCGGACAAGATGTGGTTGCGTCGCAAGGTACTCGTCCCGCTCTTCAACAACCCGGCTGGCTATTGGTACTTGACGAAAGTCGCGCCGAGGATCGACGCGACGCTCACGCCGGCAACGCATGCGTGGCTCAGTTCAGCGCCGGGGACACCGCTGCTACTCATGACCCACACGGGAGCGAAGTCCGGAATTAGGCGGACTATTCCGTTGCTGTACTGGTCCCGCGGCGATGATGTGATCCTGATGGCGTCGAACTTCGGCCGAGACAAGCACCCCGGGTGGTTGTACAACGTGCGGGCAAACCCCGAGGTCACGCTGGAGTTCCGTGGCAAACGGGGTCAGTACTCTGCGCGGGTTGCCGAGGGCGCCGAACACGACCTGCTGTGGGAGAAGGCCAAGGAATTTGTCGCGAACTACCGATCCTATGAACAGCGGGCAGCGGAAAGCCGGAACATCGAGGTCGTCGTGTGCGAGCCGATCCCTGCTTGACGCGCATCCGGCGAGAGCCTGCCGGCCTGCGAAGGGTGTGATCGGCGCTCGCACTGCCGCTGCACTGGCAGTGCGACCCAATTGCCACGCCCGCCCGCCTGACGTGACAGGCTAAGCAGGTGACTGAGCAGCTACGTCCCACCTATCGATGGGCATATGTGGAGATGCTGGTCTCCAGCCTGCTGGGACTTGTAGCTTCACTGGTTCTGTCGGCCGACGCGGTGGTACTGGCCGCTGACCCAACGGCTGCACTCTCCTGCAACCTGTCCGCCAAGATCTCGTGCGGGACGGTCGGTACGGCATGGCAATCCAGCCTGCTTGGATTCCCTAACGCCTTCCTTGGCCTCATCGCGGAACCAGTCGTCATTACAATTGCGGTCGCCGGCCTGGGCGGGGTGCGATTCCCACGCTGGTTCATGAACGGCGCCCAGGTGGTCTATTCGATTGGCTTGGTGTTCGCCTACTGGCTGTTCTACCAGGCCTACTTCGTGATCGGCGCTCTCTGCCCGTGGTGCCTACTCATCACGGTCACCACCACGTTGGTGTTCTTCTCGATGACCAGGATCAACATCCTGGAGGGCAACCTCGGCTCCTACCTTCAGCGGCGACTGGCATTTCCGTTACGAGTTGGGTTGGACGTCGCCTTGGCTGCCTTGTTGATCGCTGCCCTTGCGGCAGCCGTGATCGCGGGCTATCTGTAGGTAGGCTCGAGCCTTGCCAGGACTTTCGTCCGAACTACCAGGGGAGCGCTATGGATTCTCAGCGACACGCAGGTCGGACAGCGGTGGTGACCGGCGCGGGATCAGGAATCGGGCGGGCCACCGTGATCCGGTTGGCTCAAGAGGGTGCGCACGTGGTCGGCTGCGACATCGACGAGGCGGCACTCTCGGTCACCCGAGGTGAACTGGTCGCCGCAGGACTGCAGGCGAGCCTGGAACAGGTCGACGTCACCAACCAGGCGGATATCGACCGCTTACTCGTGGCCATCTCCGAGCCGGTGGACCTGTTGGCGAATGTGGCAGGGATCATGGACCACTTTGTGCCGCTGTCGGAGGTGGACGACTCCTCGTGGGAGCGCGTGTTGTCGGTGAATCTCACCGGCGTCATGCGACTGACCCGCGCTGTGCTTCCGGGGATGCAGCAGGCAGGGTCGGGAGCGATAGTCACCGTTGCCTCGGAAGCGTCGCTGCGCGCGGGCGCGGCAGGGGCGGCCTACACAACCTCGAAGCATGCCGTGATCGGGCTCGTCAAGCATGTGGCGTACTTCTACGGCCCGCTGGGGATTCGCTCCAACGCAGTGCTGCCGGGCGCGGTCGCCACCGGAATTGGAGCGTCCTCCGTTCCTACTTCCGAGTGGGCGATGGAGCGGGCCATGGCGGCGTTGGCCACCATGGGCTCGGTTGCCGAACCGGGGCAGATTGCCAGCGCAATCTCCTGGCTCGGCTGCGACGAGGCCTCGAACATCAACGGTGCCATCATGACCGCTGATGGTGGTTGGTCGACTGCCTGATGGCGGGTTTCGCGGTCAGTCCGAGTTGTCGACGAAGTCAGTCTCGTACTTGGCCGGAAACGAGCACGGGGCAGGGCGCGTGACGGACTATGTAGTCCGACACCGAACCCATCATGGCGCGGATGAAGCCTCCCCTGCCGCGCGTGCCGACGATGATGAGTCGGGCACCCTCATCAGCGGCGTACTGGCAGACGCTCTGTCCGGGGAGCCCGGTCAGCACCTTCGTCGCAACTTCAGGACGACCGAGCCCAGCGGCGGCCTCGGCCAGAATGACCTCACCTGCGGCGACCGCGTGGCGCCGTTCCTGGTCGAATTGCTCCACCGACATCACCGGCCCTGCGAAGCCGGCGCCAGTGACCATCGTCGGGTCAGGTTCCGGAACAGACATCACCAAGACGATGTCCGCGGGGGATTCACCAAGCGCCGCGAGGCCACGCCTGATGGCATTCACCGACAACTCCGACCCATCTGTGCAGCACACCACTTGATCAGCCATATCTGAATCGTATCCGGCCGTGCACTCGGGCAAACTCTGACACGATCGACTGGGTGGCGTTAACCCAGTCGATCGGTGAGCGAGGGAAGGAGGTGGAGAGAGAACTGTGGAGTGGCTACTGCTGGCTGTGTGTGTACTACTGGTAGCGTCGCAAGCAGTCTTCGTCGCCGCCGAATTCTCGTTCGTGACTGTCGATCGGCTAGTCGTGGAGGCAGCGGCGGAGGCGGGCGATCGCCGCTCTCGCGGCGTACTGGGCGCCTTGAAGACCCTTTCCACCCAGTTGTCCGGCGCGCAATTGGGCATCACCGTCACTTCTCTGGTGGTCGGATTTCTGGCCGAGCCGTCGATCGCGGTCCTCATCTCCACCCCATTGACCGCGATCGGCGTCCCCGAGTCCGCGGTCGGCCCTGTCGCCGTCGTGCTGGCCCTGCTGATCGCCACCGCATTCCAGATGGTGATGGGCGAACTGATCCCGAAGAACCTGGCCATTGCTCGACCACTGCCGGTCGCGCGTGCTGTGGCGGGCCTGCAGACAGGCTTCACCCGCATCACCGGCCCGTTGATCAAGTTCCTCAACGGCAGCGCCAACCTGCTGCTCCGGCGGATCGGGGTGGAACCCTCCGAGGAGCTTGCCGCGGGTCGCTCGCCGGCGGAACTCGTTTCGCTGGTCCGCCGCTCGGCCGAAGTCGGCACGCTGGAGGCCCCGACAGCGGAACTCCTCGACCGTTCATTGCACTTCGGTGACCGCACCGCGGCTGACGTCTTGACACCGCGGCGACGAGTGCGGTTCGTCGACCAGTCGGCGACCGTATCGGAGTTGGTTGAACTCGCCAGACGGTCTGGGCATTCCCGGTTCCCGGTCACCGGTGAGGGCGGTGCCGACGACGTTCGGGGAGTAGTGGAGTTACGGTCGGCCCTCCGCATTGCGCACGGCGAACGGGACACCACCCCAGTCTCCGAGGTGGCCGAACCGCCGGTGCTGGTGCCGGAGACGCTCGGGCTCGACGTGATGTTGCAGCGCTTGCGAACAGGGAGCGGTCAACTGGCAGTGGTCATAGACGAATACGGCGGTACCGCCGGGATCGTCAGTTTGGAGGATCTGGTTGAGGAACTGATCGGCGAGGTTGAAGACGAGCACGACAGGGTCGCTCCCCGAATCCGAGAGTTGGCCGAAGGCAGATTTGCCATTTCGGCCTTGCTGCGACCGGATGAGGTGGACCAGTTGGGAATCCTGGTCCCGGAGTCCGACGAGTACGAGACGCTGGGGGGATTCGTCAACGAGGAACTGGGCCGGATCGCCCGAGCCGGCGATGTCGTCAGCATTCCTGGCTGGCAACTCGAGGTCACTCGAATGGATGGTCTCCGGATCGACTGGTTGCGCGCGGAGCCGAAGCCGTGGCGACCCTCCGACAAGGGGAAGGCACGCGACCAGGGGAGAACACGCGAGGACAGATCGTGAGTGCCCCGATGACCATCCTGATTTCGGTCTTGCTGTTGGCCGGCAATGCCTTCTTCGTGGGCGCCGAGTTCGCTTTGATATCGGCCCGGCGCTCCGCAATCGAGCCGCTGGCGCAAGCCGGCCACAAGGGTGCAACGAGAACCTTGGCCGCGATGGAACAAGTCTCGATGATGCTGGCGGGCGCCCAACTCGGCATCACCGTGTGTTCATTGGGTCTGGGCGCGCTCGCCGAACCAGCGCTGGAACATGCGTTGGAGCCGGTCGCGGCGGCCGTCGGCCTGCCGGACGCCCTCGTCGTCCCGCTGTCGTTTCTGCTGGGGCTGGCGATCGTGGTGTACCTGCACATGGTGTTGGGCGAGATGGTGCCGAAGAACATCGCATTGGCGGGTCCTGAGCGCAGTGCGTTGGCGCTGGCGCCGACCTTGCGAGCCATCGTGATCGTCTTGAAGCCCGCAATCTGGGGCCTGAACGCGTTCGCGAATCTCGGACTTCGCGTATTGCGGGTGACACCGAAAGAAGAGATCACCTCGTCCTTCACGAGTGAGGAAGTTGCCTCGATGATCGCGGAGTCCAGACGTGAGGGGCTGCTGCACGCGCACGAACACGGACTACTGCAACGGGCCATCACGATCACGCAGAAGGACGCCCAGCACCTTCTGCTGCCACTCGCCGACCTGGTGACCGTACCCGCTGACATCACTCCGCGCGAGGTTGAGGAACTGACTGCTCAGACGGGCTTCTCCCGATTCCCAGTTCTTGCGGACCAGGGTGAGCTGGTCGGCTACCTGCACGTCAAGGACACCCTGCTGCCACCGGATTCCGACCGGCGCGACCAACCCATTGACGCCCGAATAGTCCGCCCGCTGCCGGTGATCGACGCGCAATCGAAGGTCACCGATGTGGTGGCCGCACTACAACGCGAAGGCAGTCACCTCGGCCGCGTGGTGGCGGCCTCGGAGGGCAGCAGCGGGGCCGTGGAATCGGCCACCATGGATGCAGCCGCGAATGCCACGCTTGGCCTGGTTGCGCTGGAGGATGCTGTCGAGGAGTTGATCGGCGAGGTCAGTGACGGGGCTCACTCCTGAAGGCGCCCCGCCGATCGACTCAGATCGCGTATCAGATCGCGTAGTCGGTGGTTTCCCACACTCCGTC
>JAUPKM010000464.1 GCA_030837445.1 Actinomycetota bacterium | reverse complement strand
TTGCGCCCCAAACCGCCAGGTAAACGACCCACTACAACGTCACAAGAGCCTTACTGGATGTCCAGACCACACGTTCGGACTTCGCAATTACGAACGATCGCTTGAGCGCCGACAGTTGAGATAATCAGCGTCCTTCTCGTAGTGAGTTATCGTCACCACCCCGTGATCGCGCGCAGGCTTTGCTCGAACTCGGGATCGTTAACCGTCCGTTCGATATCCGTTGCGGCCTCGCTGAACCATTTCCGGGTGGCACGCAGTTCAACCGCTTCGTCAGCCTGGGCGTCCGCCATGCCCCAGAGGTCGTATGCCCAGCGGCGGTACGCCGCCTGAAGGGTCTCCCCCATGTCGCTCAAGACATCGCCGTCCCCCAGGAGTGCAGCGACCGCCACCACCTCGCCGGTCGACCACTGATAACGGTAGTCATCCCAACCCCAGCCCCGGACGGATGCCGCACGCAGCAGCAGTTCGGCCCGCCGCCGCAAGCGGTCATCATCTGATGGGCGGGGGAAGAAACTCGCGAGCAAGTTGTCAGTCATTTGTTCCTCATCTTTCGTTGCTGGAAACCTTGAGTCGGCCTCCGAGAGAATGATCGCAGGGGTACCGGACACGACGGCCCCGGCGAAAATCAGGCCCAGCACCATCGCTGGCCCTCACTCCTCTTGACTCCCCAATTTCGCTATGAAATAGCACTTCAAAGACTTGTGCGATACGGACGATTTTGCGCTGACGCACCCGCAGCATGCTTCTCACACGCAAGTCAAGAGGAGTTGGCAGCCACCTCTGCAACCCGCGCAACAAGGTCCTCTTGCGTTTGCTATCCGCGTTGAGAAACCTTGCATCCGTGGCATACGCCGCAAACAAGTGAAAGAACGAATGAGAGGACTTGCCATGCAGGTTCCATTGGGAAATTCCGTCCGAGCCGTAGTGACCGGCCCCCCGCGTCCGCGAAACCGGTACGGCGAGAAAGCCGGCGGTGAGCGCGGAGTCATCGGCGTGGAAACCGACGACTCCGGCACGCCGCTGGTCAATCTGGTCACCACGTTGGTCAGTCCGGTGTTCGGCTGGGTGGAGGCCACGACCGTCGTCGGACCTGAACCTCTGCTGAACGCGGTTCCCGATGCGGGCGGCGTCATCGAGTTGTCGGGCGATCTGCGCTTGACCATTCGAGGTGGCGACTACGGCACAACCAAAGCGACCCTGAGCGGCGTCTCCGGCGTCAGGACTCTCGGCTCGGCCATCGAGGCCGTCGCCGCCATGTCGGCGCCTTCGAACGCCAAGGCCGCGTCGTGACGGGGATTCGGGTGGGCACGGCGACATTGTCGCCGTACCACCCCAGCTTCGAATTCAACTCATTGCCAACAGATTTCCCTCAGTTGCTCTCTGCGGAGCAGGCGGCCCCGCTTCTCGGGGTGTCCGCCTCGACGCTGAACCGCTGGGCTGCTCGCCGCGAGGCTGGCGAAGACACCGGTCCTCCCTTCCACGCGGTCGGCCACAAGCTGCGCCGGTGGGATCTCGATGAGTTGCGGGCCTGGCTCGCCGGGCAGAGGCGGTAGGTGCCGACATGACCACGAACACCGTTGATGCCGAGGTCTTGGGCGTGCGGCACTCCGTCCGCCTACTGCCGGAATTTGATTGCGGCAGTGTGGGAATCGGACAGCAGCGCGGCCGGATAGTCGTCGAGCGCTTCTGTGGCCGCATGTATTCGACACACCACCCCGGAGAGGTCATCGGCTGGCGGCTGGTCCGCCTCTGTGAACGACTCACGGACGGCCCCCCTCCCGCCACTCCCTGGACCGACAAGCGGCTCTGGACCCGGGTTGATGAGGAGAGTGAGCACGCCCCTGGTGAGTACCGCGTCTACGCTCCGGACGAACTGACGATAGACGTGGTGGAGATCCCGGATGTCGGTGCAGCCGCGCACAGTGTCTGGATGCGGAATCATATCAAGTGCTGGACGGCGTTGTCGCGAATTCACGACACGCTCCAGGACCTGAGGGCGGCCCAGGGCGAGTACCACGATGCTGTCCAAGGCGCCAAGGGCACGGAACTCGCGGATCCATACGTGCTGGCCACCATGGGCCTTCGACCCAACGAGATCGAGTTCCTCAGTGAACTGCTGGGTGGTGGTGCTGATGGCTAGCGCCCCGCCCGGCATCCGCCGCCGCGTCAGCCGGTCCGGTGAAGTCCGATGGCAGGTTCGCTTCCAGGTCCGAGACGCCACCTCCCCCACCGGGTGGGTCGAAACATCGAAGACCTTCCCAACCCTGGCCTCCGCCAAGGCATTCAAGGCCGAGCGCGACCACGAAGCAGCGGTCGGCCAGAACCGGTTCGACCCTCGGGCCGGCCGGGTGCCGCTGTCAAAGGTCTGGGATCAGTACGTCGGGCTCAAGAAGCCGACCCTGTCGGCCAAGACCTGGTCGGGCCATCAGCAGGCCTGGAAGCTGCGGATCAACCCGACCTTCGGGACCACGCCCGTCGGGGAGATCAAGCGTGACGCCATCGCCGCATGGGTGAAAGACCTCACCGTCGGCCCCTGGGCGAAGAAGTCCACGCTGCGGCTCCTGAGGTCCATCCTCGCGATCGCCGTCGAGGATGGCCGAATCCGGGCCAACCCTGCCGGCTCGGTGTCGGCGCCGCCGATCCCTCCCCGCGATCGCCACCGCTACCTCACGGCCGGTGAGGTCGAGGCGCTGGCCGCGGCGTGCGGAGACCAGGGCGACGTGGTGCAGATCCTGGCGTACACGGGCCTGCGGTGGTCAGAGTTGGTCGCTCTGCGGGTGATGGATGTCGATCTCAATCGGGGCCGCATCCACGTGTGGCGGTCAGCACCGGAAGTCGAGGGCGTCATCGTTATCGGACGTGTGAAGACCAAGGCGTCCAAGCGGACGGTGCCGATCCCGGCCAGGGCGGCCGCGGTGTTGAAGGCCCGGATCGACGGACGCCCCCTCGATGACCCAGCCGTGGCAAGCCCGGAAGGCGCCATGCTGCGGGCCAACAACTGGCGCCGGCACACGCACTGGAAAAAGGCCCTGAAGGACCTGGGCGTCGCTCCGCTGAAGATCCACGATCTGCGCCACACCTACGCCTCGCTGGCCCGCTCGGGCGGCGCAGATCTGCGGTGGTTGCAGAAGACCAGGGGGCATTCCTCGGTGACGGTCACAGCCGGCATCTATGCGGATCTGTACGACTACGAACTCGACGAGGTCGCGAATGTCCTCGATCGAGTCATCGAAACCGGACACGAACCGGACAAGAAAAATTCAACCGGGCCTGAAGCGAGCTGAAGTGCGAGGTCAAGCGTGGTGGTCCCGGCTGGGATCGAACCAGCGACCTTCCGCGTGTGAAGCGGACGCTCTCCCACTGAGCCACGGGACCCGAAACTACCCTTCCGGGTGTCGTTCAAGCCGCGTCGAACATT
>JAUPKM010000463.1 GCA_030837445.1 Actinomycetota bacterium | reverse complement strand
TGTCAGGTGAGTCAGGATTTGGGAGGAGGGAGCGGAGCGACGGACGGTTCCTGGCCCCGCTACCAAAGATGAAGGACCCGGGACGCTTTTCCCGGGTCCTTCGTCTTTCGATTGTCAGGTGAGTCAGGATTTGGGAGGAGGGAGCGGAGCGACCGACGGCTCCTGGCCCCGCTACCACGGGAAGTGCAGGTCGGAGACCTGGTCACCGGAAGCGGTGGTCAGGTCCCTGATTGGTTCGCGATGCCTGTGGTTGCCCTCACAGGGCCGAATCGGTGGGGTCAGCGTGTGCGGTAGATGTCCCTGCGGTGGCCTATGGCCTGGACCAGGACGTGGTGGGTGGCTTCGTCGATCCGATAGAGGATGCACCATTCGCGCATGACGCGGGCCGAGCGGATGCCTTCGAGGGGGACGTCGAGTTCCTTGCCAACGCGGTGGGGGTTCTCGGCGAGGGGGCCGGTGAGGAAGATCGGCCACACCGATGGCGACATCGAGGGGAAGGGCCTCGGCGAGGGCTCGTCGAGCGGCGCGGGTGAGGTCTACCTCGTAGACCCCGGTCACTGCTGTTCGCGGGCCATGCGGCCGGTGATGAGTGCGCGGATCGCGTCGCGGCCGCGTACCTCCGGTGTGAGGTCCGCGAGAGACCGGACGAGGTCGCTGTCGGACAGGACCTGGACGGTTTCGCGGAGGCGGTCGAGTTCTCCGGAGGGGACGACGTCGGCGACATGTTCACCGTGGGCGATGACGGCGACGGTGATCGGCTGCTCGCCCATGTCTTGAGGATACGAGCGGATCGCGGACTCGGACAGCTCTCGTAGGGACAAGCGGACTCGACGTCCTGGGAGGGTCGTGCGCACGGGTCTGCGCACGAGACGCGCGATCGCTGGGGTTGATGGGGTGCAACACCTGAGAGGGCATCCGATCCAGAACCAGACCGATAGGCGGGATGTCGGTGCGTCGATTCGCCAGGTTCATGCCCATCCAATCCAGACCTAGAGGTCGTCACCGAGGATCGGGCCCTGCTGCGGGCGTCGGCGGATCCCTGATGGCAGGCCGGGTCGGGGCCGGGGTCACCGGGAGCTGATCCGCAGGTGGCGGCGGTGAAGGACGACGGCCCCGAGCGCGAAGTACAACAGGCTCAGGACGACGAGTTCTGTGAGTTCGAAGGTCACCTGGGTGAGCCCCTGGCCCAGCACCATGATCTTGTTGAGGGCGTTCACCGCGGCGGTGGCGGGGATCAGGTCGAACGGTCCGACCTCGTTTCCGCCGAGGGTGACCGCCGTGGGCGCAGGGACTGGGAAGACGGCCCCGGACAGGAACATCATCAGACCGAGGGGAAAGTTGGCGAACACGAAGGCCTGCCCGACGTTCCGGCACAGCCCGCCGACCATGAGCCCGACGCCGATGACTGACAGCGCGGTGACCATAGTGATCAGGATGGCGGCCCACAGTGGCCCGTTGCTGTGGAAGCCGCAGGCCAGCGCCGTCGCGAAGGTGAGCAGGACCCCGGTCAGGGCCACCAGCAGGAGCATGCCGCTGGTGCCGGTGAGGTAGTCCGTGGCGCGCATCCCGGTCAACCGGAGTCGCCGCATGACACCGGACTCCACGTCCCGGGCGACGGACATCGAGGCGAGGAAGACGAGCATGATGACCGAGAAGACCATCAGCCCGCCGACGGACAGGTCGAAGTCGCTGAGGGCATCGGTGCCGGTCAGCGGGCGCTCGCTGATCGTGAGGGGTGACGAGCGTCCGGTGGCGGTGGCGACGTAGGTCTCGGCGGTCTGGGTGACAGCGATGGCCGCGATCAGGTACTTCTGGTCGGTCGGGTTGCCTTCCAGGGTGATGGCGGCGTCCTGGCCCCGGGCCACCTGCCGGGACAGGTCGGCGGGGAACTCGACAAGCAGGCTGACGTCGCGTCGGCGCAGCAACTCCACGCCGGCCTGCCGGTCGGCGACGGTGCGGACGGCAAGCCTGACGGGTACGGGTCCGGGCTGATCGGACGCCGTCCGGCTCAGGGCCGCGACGAGGGCGGACCCGGCGTCCAACGGGGGTGTGGCGGAGGTCGTGACGGGCCGGTCCGCGTTGATGACCGCGACCTGGTAGGTGACTCCTTCGCTGTACAACGCCGCATACAGCAGCACGAACAGCGGTGCGAAGACCAGGCTGAGGGCGACGGTGAGCAGATCCCGGCGCCCTTGCTGCATCGATGACCGAAGCATGGCGAGGGTCTTCATGACCGCACCTTCTCCCCGGTGAGGTGGAGGAACACGTCCTCGAGGCTGGGTTGGCGCAGCCGGATCTCGTCAGGGCTGAGGCCGACCTCGGCGAGACGCTGCAGCACGGCGGGCAGTGCGCTCGGTGGGTCGGCGCAGCCGATGGTGAGCGTGGCGCCGTGGTGGCGCAGGTGGAACCCGTTCATCGCGATCAGTTGCTCGGCCGCGCGTTCGGCCGAGGTCCGGCCTGACGGTGCGTTGCCGGGCTCCGGGGTGGCGAAGCGCAGTTCGATGATCTGCTCACCGCCGGTGGTCCGGCGCAACCCGTCGACGGTGTCGTGGGCCAGCAGGACGCCGTGATCCATGATGGCGATCCGGTCGCACAGGCGTTCCGCCTCGTCCATCTCGTGGGTGGTCAGCAGCACGGTCCGGTTGCGGGCCAGCGAGCGGATGAGGCGACGCACCAGCACCCGGCCGGCGGGATCGAGGCCTGCTCCGGGTTCGTCGAGAATCACCAACGGCGGGTCGTGCATGAGGGCCAATGCGATGTTCAGCCGGCGCTGCATGCCACCGGACAGGTTGCCGCCGAGCGTGGCCCGCTGGTTGTCCAGACCCAGTTCCGTCAGCAGGTCCAGTCCCCGGTGAGACGCGGCCACCCGGTTCATTCCGTAGAGCCGGCCGATCAGCGTGAGTTGCTCCAGGCAGCCGAGTTGCTTCCAGATGACGATCTCCTGGGGGCACCAGCCGACCAGGTGCCGGTGGGCCGTGTCGGATCGCAGCACCTGGCCTCGCAGCAGGATCCGGCCGCTGTCGCACGGCAGTTCCCCGCAGACCATCCGGATGGCGGTGGTCTTGCCGGCCCCGTTGGGGCCCAACAGCCCGAACAGTTCTCCTTCCGCCACCTCCAGATCCAGGCCCTCGACGGCGGTCACCGTGCCGAAGGTCCGCCGCACCGCCTCCAGGCGCAGGATCGGCTCACCGGGTTGCATCATCGACAACTCCCACCGCGCTGATCACGAAGTCCACCGTCTGCTGCAGCACCGCCGTGACCTGTTCGGGGGGCCGGAGGCCGCCTGCAGGCGATTCGCTACCGATCAGCAGGTAGTAGCGGTTCAGATGCGGCAGAAGGGCGGCATCTGCGACGGCGATGAGGAGCGTGTTGGTCAGCCTGGCCGTTGCGTCCAGGTCGACGTCCGACCGCAGATCGCCCCGGGCCTGCGCCGCGGTGAAGATCGCGGTGACCACCGCGAGCATCGACGACGCGACCGGTCCGACCAGATCGTCTGCGAACCGCGGATCACCCTCGTAGGCGGCTCGGGCGAAGACCGTCAGCGGACCGGCGAACTGCCGGCTCCACTCCACCCCGCCGATCAGGTAGGCCACCAGCGCCTCGCGCAGTGGCAACTGCGCCAACTGCGCCGAGTAGCCGTCGAGGGATTCGACCAACGCTTGCGCCGCCAGTCGCGCCGCGACGTCCAGCATCTCGCTGCGGCGAGGAAAGTACTGGTACAGGGAACCGACCGCCACCCCTGCGCGCCCGGCGACCCGCTTGACGTTCAGCCCTCCCGGACCGTGTTCGGCCGCCTCCGTCAACAGTGCCTCCACGACCGCCCATTGCCGGGGCTGATCCAGCCGGCGGAAGGTACGGGTGACCTTTCCGGCCGTCTCCAACGCCTGGACCTGGCTGTTCCAGCGGGTGAAGTCCCCGAACGTCTCGTGAACCATGATTCATAAAATACGAATTCGTATTCATTTCGCGCCGGGACCAAAGGCCCAGCAGCGGACCCGGCGGCCCCGGCGACCTCGGCCCTGGGATGCGCCCTGTCTTGTCGAGCCTCCGGCAGGCGATCGCGAGATCCTCGGGGCCGCCGGGGAGAATGGCCGGTGTCGTGGCTGTGGTGCTGGGCGCAGGGGAGCGTGGTCGTGTGAGTCCCACCGGGGGCGGGTCGGTGTGGGCGGGGGGACTCGTGGACGGGTTCGGTCGGGTGCATCGCGATCTGCGGATCTCGCTGACCGATCGGTGCTCGCTGCGCTGCACGTACTGCCTGCCGGCCGAGGGGGTTCCGTGGCTGCCCGGCTCGACGCTGCTCACGACCGATGAACTCGTCCGGATCGCGCGCGCGGGCGTTTCCCAGGGGATCGAGGAGATTCGGCTCACCGGCGGGGAGCCCCTGCTGCGCCCGGACGTGATCGACGTCGTCCGGCGGCTGACCGCTCTGGCCGGTCCGAGCGGGCCGCCGGAGATCTCCCTGACCACCAACGCGCTGCGCCTGCCGGCGCTAGCAGCCCCGCTGCGCGACGCGGGGCTGGCCCGCGTGAACATCACCCTCGACACCCTGGACCGCAGCCGCTTCCGGGCCCTGACCCGGCGGGACCGTCTTGCGAACGTTCTCGCGGGCCTCGCCGCCGCCGAGGTCGCCGGTCTCGCGCCGATCAAGCTCAATGCCGTGGTCGTGCGGGGGATCAACGACGTCGAGGTGGTGGACCTCGTGCGGTTCGCACTCCGGCACGGTCACCAGTTGCGGTTCATCGAACAGATGCCCCTGGACGCCGGCCGCACCTGGGACCGCACGCGGATGGTGACCCGGGAGGAGATCCTCGACCGTTTGTCGCAGGCTTTCGCCCTCACACCGGTCCCCGGGCGCGGGGCCTCACCCGCAGAACTGTGGTACCTCGACGGCGGACCGGCCGCCGTAGGGGTGATCGCCTCGGTGTCGACGCCGTTCTGCGGCGCGTGCGACCGGCTCCGGTTGACTGCGGACGGCCAGTTGCGCGCGTGCCTGTTCGCCCGCACCGAGACGGACCTGCGCACGCTGTTGCGCGACGGCGCGGACGACGTGGAACTGGCTGCGGCCTTTCGCGCGTGCCTGGCGGGCAAACGGGCCG
>JAUPKM010000462.1 GCA_030837445.1 Actinomycetota bacterium | reverse complement strand
CTGTACCTGCAGGCGCGCGGGGAGCTGCGGACCCAGCTGAAGATCGCCTTGCGGTCCGGGCGTACGAGGCGGGTCAGCCACTCCCGCACGACTGTGGCCAGGGGGAAGATCCGGGACATGGTCAACATCAGCGAACGTCCGAAAGAGGCCGAGGACCGCGCTGTGCCTGGCTTCTGGGAGGGGGATCTGATCATCGGAAAGGGTGGCAAGTCCCAGATCGCCACCCTCGTGGAGCGGACCAGTCGCTTCACCATGCTCGTGCGTATCCCGTATGACCGGAACGCCGAACGCGTCGCGTCTCTGCTTGCCCGTAAAATGGAGACCCTCCCGGAGAGTATCAAGAATAGTATCACTTGGGATCAAGGAAAGGAACTCGCCAGGCATAAGGAGTTCATCATGAAGACGGGAATTCCCATCTATTTCTGTGACCCTCACTCTCCTTGGCAGCGAGGCACGAACGAGAACACCAATGGACTACTTCGACGGTATTTCCCGAAAGGTACCGAGCTTGGCTTGCATGGTGACGCCGACCTCGCTATTGTGGAGAACGAGTTGAATGACAGGCCACGCAAGACCCTCGGATGGAAGACCCCACGGGAAGTGCTGATGGGAATCCTTGAAGGTGACTCCGTGGACCTGATCGCTTGAAACCGCCAACAGCAGGCTCAGGTGGTGATCGACACGGTCGGGAATTTGCTGGAGCAGGCCCTCGATCTGGTGGCGGACACCGGGACCGTCGTGATCATGGGATTCGATGACCGGGCTGTGGCGAATGTCCGGCCGCTGCGCATCCTGCAGCGCGGACTCAGAATCGTCGGTGCCGGCGACTACAACAGCGTGATCTTCCCGAGGGCGGTGGCGCTCGCCCGCCACCTGCCGCTCGAACGACTGATCACCCACCGCGTCCCGAAGAACGACTATCCTGCTGCGGTGGAGGCGGTGGGCGCCGGCGAGCAGGGTGCGTACTCGGGCTTGAAGGTTCTGATCGAGAGTTCGGAGACCGTTTCAGGGGAGGTGGCGGGTGGCTGATCCTCTGTCACTCCGGCCCGACTTCCCGATAGGTGTCCCGGGCGCAGTCGATGAGATTGATGGGGCCACGGGCAGGGGGCGGCTCGCGGGTGAGTCACGTGGCGGAACTCGGGGCCGTCGCTTCTGTTCCGCTGCGCCTTCGATTCCGAAGGCGCGCCGGGTCCCCTAGAACATCCGGGCGTACCCAGTCGTCGGGCGACCTGGGCGACGGATTCTCTTCCACCGTCTGCAGCGTTCCTGCACTCCGGTCGTCGTCGAATCATGGCGTGACTCCGGTGCGGCTTCTCCTCACGGGCCGTGCCAGTCCGCCATGAGAGACAGCTCACCGGAGGCGTGGACGGCGCTCACGCTCTTGAGCTGGATGCCAGGTCGCGACGGGTGAGGAATCGTGTGTCAGGTGACTGCCGTGGCGCTCGACAGCTCCAACTGGGTGACGCGGGCATCGTCCTGGCCTCGGTCGTCCGCGTCGCCACGAGCGTGGCGCGCTCGTACGTCCGTTCGATCACCGGGCTCGCACTATGTTGATCATCTTTCCCGAGCGGTCGGCGCGGCCTGACGTGCTGCTACGGCGCGGCTGGGTCCAGCGCGCCGGTGCGTGTCTCCACTTCTGGTCTTGACCGATTCAGAAGACGCCTAGCAGGATGTGTGTGAGGCTGGCACGCCGGTCCACTCTTTGTCGCATGTCTTGTACTTTGTGTCACTGATCGTGTTCATACGAGCGGGCTGATGCAGCTGAGATCCATGGAACTGGATCGATGCAGTAGATGCCCACTTGCCTTCTGACCTGCAGAAAGGCAGCTCCGTGACGTCCTATCTGGAGCCGGCGGCGCCGTCCGCCGGTGACATCGCCGTGGTCCACCTCACCTTCGAAGGCTTCCAGATCTTCGGTGGCGGGGTATGCGCCGTGACGCAGGGGCACATGAACGCCCTTCGTCAGGTGCAACCCGAGTTCGCCAAGCACGGCATCAAGATCACTCCGTATGCGGCCGAGATCGCCTACTCCTCGAAGCACCCGCGGTGGGTTCCTGGCGGCCTGGACCGGGGCCGCAAGCAGTTGCACGACATGGGTGGTGACTTGTTCCTGCTGCCCAACTACACCGGCGGTGACGAGCCGCGTAGCCCGTGGGGAGTGCCCGAGCTGGGCGGTATGGAGAACTGGAAGGCCCTCTCCGGTGCGGCCACCGGGCTGCTCTTCGCCCTGGCCCAGCGCCACGAGACGGTGATCGCTTACTGCCACGACGTGCCGTACGCCCTGACCAGCGTGTACGTCGCCAGCCAGAGCGCGGCGGCCGATCTCGACATCACCACCCTGTTCATCAACCACGCCAGCGCACTGACGCACGAGATGCCCGTACCGAATCCCGAACGCCTGATGGTGGAGTGCGCCGCCGTGCAATGGGCGAAGATCATGCCGGCGGCCCGGCTCGGCGCCATCTCGGGCTTCATGCGGGACCAGGTGGTCCGCGACTACGGCGCGGACGAGAGCACGGTGGTCAGCGCGGGCAACGGGATCACGCCGACGGATCCGTGGTACCGGCGGAGAGGAGAGAGGGAGATCGCAGAGCGCCTGGCCGCCGTCGGGGTCCCGGGTGACCGGCCGCTGATCGTCTCGTTCGGCCGCGCCGCTGGCTTCAAGCGGCATGACCGGGTGCTGCAGGCGGCTGCGCGAGTGCCGGACGCGCATCTGGTGCTCATGACCGACCTGCGGCGTGAGGACCTTCATCAACTCAAGGCGGAGCTGGGCGCGGACGCGACCCTGTTGACCTCCTTCGACAAGGAGCTGGTGGCGAGCCTGGTCCAGTGGCCGAAGACCCGGGCGGCCGTCCTCTACAGCGAGAACGAGCCGTGCGGAATCATGCCCATGGAAGTGCGTCTGCTCGCCAAGGACACCGGAACGGTGCTCGTGCTCAGCGATTCGGGGGGGTTCCCGGAACAGGCTACCGACGGCGTCGACGCGATCCTGGGGCGCAGCGGGGATGTGGAGGCCGCTGCTGCGGCCATCGGGCGAGCGCTGGAGATGGGCGAGGCTGCCCGGTCGGAGATGGTTCGCACGTCGACCGAGCGAGTGCTCCGCGAGTGCAGCTGGACGGGACGCCTGCTCCGCACCCTGGTGGAGCTGCGCCCCGGGCTGGCGGACGTCGACGCCCGTGTCGGCGCGGTCCTGGACGAGCGGAACGTCGCGGCGGTCGGCGGCGCTCGGTGACCGGCGCGGCAAGGCGACGCGCAGCCGCCACGCTCCATGTGGGCGCCTTCCTCTGGGCGTTCGCCTCGACGCTGCTGGGCGCCGCGCTACCGCTCATCAACCAGGAACTGCACCTGGGATACGCCGCAAGCGGCAGCATCTTCACGGTCTCCTCCGCGGGGTTCCTGATCGGATCGCTGTTGAGCGGCGCACTCTCGACCCGGGTCTCCGGACGGATTCTGCTGATCGCGAGCATCGGGGCCCTGTTGCCGTGCCTCGCGGCCACCGCCTGGGTGGAGAGCTATCCCGCGCTGCTGACCGTGGTCATCCTTGCGGGAATCGCGGGCGGCGGGCTCACCACCGTCGTGAACGCCACCATCTCCAATCTGTACGCGGAGCGGCGCGCGTCGGCCCTCTCCCTGCTGAACGTCTCGTTCGGCGGCGGCGCGTTGATCGCACCGCTGGTGTCCGGAGCGGTGATCGGGCAGACCGATGAATGGCGACCGCTGTACCACGTGACGTCCCTGCTGACCCTCGCCCTCCTGGTCCTGGCCATCTGGTGGATGCCGCGTGCCTACGATGAGGATTCCCCGGATCAGCCGGACGAGGACGTCGGCCAGGCGCCCGTCAGGGCGAACTGGTTCACCATGCGCTGGGCCTTGACTTTTATGGCTGTGTTCCTGGCCGCAGCCGTCGAGTGGGGCTTCGCCTACTGGTCCGCCACCTACTTCCGGGACGTGTTGGGGTCGAGCGCTGCCCTGGCGGCGAACATGGTGTCGCTGTTCTGGGCCGGCATGCTCATCGGTCGCCTCGCCTTCGGCGGCCTGTTGAGACGGGCGGATCCCTATCGCATGGTGTCTGTCTGTGCTTGGTCCGCGATCGCGGCCGGGACCCTTCTGGCGGCCAACGTGGGGGTAGCGTTCTCGGTGGTCGGCGCTGTGCTGCTCGGGGGGAGCCTCGCCGCGGTGATCCCGTCGCTCTTGGCACTCGCCATCGACAAGAACCCCAAGGCTAGTGGCGCGATCTCCGGGGTGCTGATGTTCGCCTCCGGCGGCGGCTCCTTGACCGCGCCGGCGATTGTCGGGGCTATCGCCGACCGATCCTCGCTGGCGCTGGCCATGTGGCTGATTCCCGCTCTGGCTGCCGCCCTGCTCGTGGTCCATCTTGCGGGCGGCGACAGCAGAACGTCGCCCCTGGCCGTTCCGGGCGGCGGCACGGTCATGCACCGGGAACGGCAGAGGACAGCCGACTGATCGCGCTACCGAGGAGAATCCTTCGTGACCGGATTGGCCCTGGCCCTGGACATCGGCGCCACCAAGATCGCCGGATGCCTGGTCGATGCACGTGGCGTCGTCACCGAACACCGGCACGCAGCCACGCAAGACGTTCGCAGGTCGGGGGCCTCGCCGTATGCCGACGAGATCTGGGCGGTCATCGCCAGGATGGTCGGCGAACTCTGGGCGGCCGCCGGTGGTCGGGTCATCGGGTTGGGCATCGGCTCCGCGGGGCCCCTCGACCTGGTGCACGGGACCGCCAGTCCGGTCAACATCCCGCAATGGCGGCAGTTCCCCGTCGTCGAGCGGGTGTCGGAGCTTCTTCCCGGGGTCCCCGTCCACCTGGCCGGCGACGGCATCTGCGCCGCCGCCGGTGAGCACTGGCGTGGAGGTGGCGCGGACAGCCAGGACATGATCGCGATCCTGGTGTCCACCGGGATCGGTGGAAGGCTGGTCCAAGGCGGACGGCTGATCGCCGGCCCGACGGGCAACGCGGGTCATGTCGGTCACGTCATCGTCGATCTGAACGGGGCCCTCTGCGGCTGCGGTGCACGTGGCTGCGTCGAGTCGATGGCGAGTGGACCGTCCATGGTGACCTGGGCGCTTGCGAACGGGTGGACCCCTCCGTCCTCGGTCGCAACCGCCGTCTCGCTCGCGAACGACGCCCGCACGGGGAACGCCACCGTCATCGCAGCATTCGCCCGCTCCGGCCGGGTCCTCGCCGCTGGGATCGCTTCCGTCGGCGCGATGTGCGATCTGACCGACGCTGTCGTCGGGGGCGGAGTGGGACACGCTGCCGCCGACCTGCTCTTCCCCCCGCTGCGCACATCATTGCGGGAGTACGGCAGTCTTCCGTTTCTGCGAAGACCGGCCATCCGGTCGGCTGAACTAGGTCCCAGGGCGGGGCTTCTCGGCGCTGCGGCCATGGTCTTCGACCCCGAGACCTACCAATTGTGAACTGCGACGGCGCAGCCCGCACAAGAATGGGTGACCTGAATCTGGGAAGACGCCGAAACCCCCGTATCGATGCGGCCACCACCGACTACACTCCGCTCCCTGGGGGGCAGGCGAGGCTTGCCGGTGCGGTGAGGGGGATCGAGTTGAGGAGCGCAGTGACGAAGCCGACGCTACAGACGGTCGCCGATCTCGTGGGCGTGTCGCGCAGCACTGCCTCGAACGCATACAGCCGTCCCGACCAGTTGTCGCCCGCGATGCGCGAGAAGATCCTCACCGCCGCGCGTTCGCTGGGCTACCCCGGGCCGAACCCGATCGCGCGGTCATTGCGGTCGGGACGGGTCGGTGCGGTGGGGGTACTGATGGCCTCTCCTCTCGCGCAGGCATTCACCGATCCCTACGCGGTTCTTTTCATGAGCGGACTGGCGGAGGCGGCTGAGCAGAACGGCAGTTCGCTGCTTCTGGTGCCCTTGTCCCTCGATGACGGTGAGGCGGCGATTCGCGCGGTGCGGAACGCCTCGGTGGACGGGTTCTGCGTCTATTGCGTGCCGGATTGGCATCCGACGCTGGCGGTGATCCAGTCTCGTGGCCTGCCGGTGGTGAGCACCGAGCAACGCGGCGACAGCGGGCCGGAGACGATGTTCGTCGGTATCGACGAAAGGGCCGCCGCGTATTCCGTCGCCACGCACGTCGCGGCGCTCGGTCACCGGCGGGTGGCCGTGCTGTCCGACTACGTGGTGGCTGACCGGCGCACCGGTCCGGTCCAGGTTCCGTCACTCGACGACGTGCAGTACCGAGCGACCCGGCAGCGGCTGAGGGGTTTCCGCGACGCTTTCGCCGAGGTCGGGATCGGCTGGGCGGACATCACGGTGGTGAACGCGGAGACCAACACCCGCGCCGGCGGTGCCGCGGCGGCAGCCTCGGTCCTCGACCGTGCCGACCGGCCGACCGCCGTCCTGGCCTGCTCCGACGTGCTGGCCTTCGGCGTGCTGGATGCGCTCACACCGCGGCGGCTGCATCCCGGACGGGACGTGTCGGTCACCGGCTTCGACGGCGTACCCGAGTCGGTCGACGCGGGTCTGACCACGGTCAGCCAGCGAGCCGCCGACCGGGGGCGCCTGGCTGGCGAGCTGTTGCTCGACCCGCCCTCGGACGAGTCGTCGCGCCGGATCGTGCTGCCGACCGAGCTGGTGGTGCGAGCCTCGACCGGTCCTGTCCGGCCATGGCGTGACGGGGCCGAGTAGCGTCATGCTCATCCGGAAGACCGGTCACTGCGCCGGCGCTCAGCGCTGCGGACTCGTCGTAGCCGGCGGCGGGCGAGCCGAGGATCTCCGACCTGCGTCCTCTCCTCCACGCAGAGCGCCACCACCTCCTGCGGATGACGGCGGCAGGCCCTGGAGATGCCGACGACCTCGGCGATGGGCTCCGGACAGGTGGATGGCCTTGACCGTCTCGGACCGGTGCGGCCGGGGCCGAGGTCGCAGCGGCGTCGCCGGATCGTCG